>DAOMOU010000022.1:0-16505 GCA_035444525.1 Gammaproteobacteria bacterium
CGAAGATGCGCACCTTCCTGAAGAAGGTCTCGACGGCGATCGAGTCCGGCGACCGCGCTGCCGCGGAAGCGAGCTACAAGGCCGCTGTGCCGGTGCTCGACTCCATGGTCAACAAGGGCATCGTCCACAAGAACAAGGCCGCCCGCCACAAGAGCCGGCTGAATACCCGCATCAGGAGCCTGCAGGCCTGACCGGCGGATCGGCTTCGGCGGACTGAAAAAAACCGGCGCATGCGCCGGTTTTTTTGTGCCCGAACGCCGTCAGCGGGGCGACGCCGGCGGCTGGCCGCCGTGGGCCGCCTTGAGCTTGTCCATCGCTTCCTGCCGGGCCTGCGCCTGGGTGGCGAGGAACTTGCCCACCGCACGGACCAGCTCGTCAGTGCCTTCCCCGGTCATCGCCGACACGGTGAACACCGGGCCCTTGTAGTCGATCGCGACCGCCACGCGGCGGGCGAGTTCGTCGGCCTCGCCGACCGGCAGCTTGTCGATCTTGTTGATGACCAGCCAGCGCGGCCAGCTGGCCAGCTCCGCGCTGTAGGACTTGAGCTCATGGATGATGTCGCGCGCCCCCTGTTCCGGCGGCGGCTCGCCCTCGTGCTGGGAGGCATCGACGACATGCAGCAGCAGCCGGGTGCGCTGCAGGTGCCGCAGAAACCGTGTGCCCAGGCCGTGCCCTTCGGCGGCGCCCTCGATCAGCCCCGGAATGTCGGCGATGACAAAGGTCTTGCCCTCCTCCAGGTCGACGACCCCGAGGTTCGGATGCAGCGTGGTGAAGGGGTAATCTCCCACTTTCGGCCTGGCGGCGGTGACCGCCCTGAGCAGGGTGGACTTGCCGGCATTGGGCAGGCCGAGCAGGCCGACGTCGGCCAGCAGCCGCAGCTCCAGGCGCAGGTGGCGCAGCTCGCCCGGCGTGCCGGGGGTCGACTTGCGGGGGGCGCGGTTGACGCTGCTCTTGAAGTGCGTGTTGCCCTTGCCGCCGATGCCGCCCTGCGCCACCAGCAGCCGCTGCTCCGGCTCGACCAGGTCGCCGAGGATTTCGCCGGTGCTCTCCTCGTGCACGACGGTGCCGACCGGCACCATGATCTCCTTGGACTCGCCGCCCCGCCCGGAACAGTTGCTGCCCATGCCCGGCGCGCCGTTGGCGGCACGGAAGCGGCGCTGCCGCCGGAAGTCCGCCAGCGTGTTCAGGCCAGCGTCCGCGACCAGCCAGACGCTGCCGCCGTTGCCGCCGTCACCGCCGTCCGGACCGCCGAAGGGAATGAATTTCTCGCGCCGGAAGCTGATGCAGCCGTTGCCGCCCGCACCTGCCTGGACCGTGATGGTCGCCTCGTCAACGAATTTCATGCGGAAATCTCTTGCGTGCTTCGCGCCTTGCCCGCTGCGCCGCGACTCTCGTGGAACCCAGAAACGCGAAGGCCCCGGTCCATGCCGGGGCCTGCGAGCATAAGCGCGACCGACGGACTCAGTCCGTGACGATGCTCACGAACTTGCGGTTATGGGGCCCCTTGGTCTCGAACAACACGCGGCCGTCCGCCTTGGCGAACAGCGTGTAGTCCCGGCCGCAGCCGACGTTGACGCCGGGATGAAACCTGGTGCCGCGCTGGCGGACGATGATATTGCCGGCCAGCACCTGCTCACCACCGTACTTCTTGACGCCGAGCCGCTTGGACTGTGAGTCGCGGCCGTTGCGCGTGCTGCCGCCTGCCTTTTTGTGTGCCATTGCCCGTTACCTCTGCGAACGCCGCCTCAGCCGGCGACGATCCCGGTGATCTTGACCTGGGTGAAATTCTGGCGATGTCCCTTGGTGCGCCGGTAGTTCTTGCGCCGGCGGAACTTCAGGACTTCGACCTTGCGGGCCTTGCCCTGGGACATGACGGTCGCCTGCACCTTGCTGCCGTCCAAGAACGGCTTGCCGACGCTGACGCTGTCGCCATCGCCGACCAGCAGGACCCGGTCAAACTCGATGCTGGCGCCCTCGTCGGCGTCAAGCTTCTCGACACGCAGGACAGCGCCTTCGCTGACCCTGTATTGCTTACCGCCTGTGGCGATCACGGCGTACATGGATGCTCCCATAAACACGCGCCCGGGCCGGAGTGACCCGGAGAAAGCCGGTTATTCTATGGATTTATCCCGACCGGGTCAAACAATGCCGTGCGGGTTTTCCCGGGGCTGCGGCCCCCCGTGGAATCCGCGATAATACGCCATCCGGGCGCAGGACGCCCTTCCGCACCGCCGCGAGCGACGATGCCGACACCACTGACCTCCGCACGCCCTGCCGAAGCCGCCGGCCGGCTCTCCCTCTCCGAGATCCGGGACCTCGCCGCCCGGGACCTGGACAGCCTGGACCGCTGGATCGTCGCCAGCCTCGACAGCGGCGTCATGCTGGTCAACCAGGTGGCCCGACACATCGTGGCCGGCGGCGGCAAGCGCCTGCGGCCGCTGCTGGTGCTGCTCGCGGCCCGTGCCTGCGGCTACCAGGGCGACCGTCACATCGGCGTGGCCGCGGTGGTGGAGTTCATCCACACCGCGACGCTGCTGCACGACGATGTGGTGGACGGCTCGGACCTGCGTCGAGGCCGCGACACCGCCAACGCCGTGTTCGGCAACGAGGCGAGCGTGCTGGTCGGCGATTTCCTCTACTCCCGCGCCTTCCAGATGATGGTCGGGATGGGCCAGCTGCGGGTCATGGAAATCATGGCGGACGCGACCAACGTCATCGCGGAAGGCGAGGTCCTGCAGCTCATGAACTGCCATGACCCGGAAACCGACGAGTCGCGCTACTTCGACGTCATCCGCTGCAAGACCGCCAAGCTGTTCGAGGCCGGCGCCCGCGTGGCGGCCGTGCTGGCAGGCTCGGACGAGGCGACCGAGGCCGCGCTGGCCGACTACGGCATGCGGCTGGGCATCGCTTTCCAGCTGGTCGACGATGCCCTCGATTACAGCGGCGCGGTCGAGGAGATGGGCAAGAACATGGGCGACGACCTCGCCGAGGGCAAGCCCACCCTGCCGCTCATCCAGGCCATGCGCGAGGGCTCGCCGGAGCAGCGCGAGACCATCCGCCGCGCCATCGAGCACGGGGGGCTGGAGGAACTGGCGGCCATCCGTGACGCTATTGAATCGACCGGGGCGCTCAACTACACTGCGCGGCTTGCGCGCGAGCAGGCCGAGGCCGCGGTGGAAGCACTGGCGGCACTGCCCGAATCGGTCCACCGGGACGCCCTCGCCTCCCTGGCGCGCATTGCCGTCGAGCGAACGGCCTGATTGATACGGTCGCCGGACCGTGCACGGGGTGTAGCGCAGCCTGGTAGCGCGTCTGCTTCGGGAGCAGAAGGTCGGAGGTTCGAATCCTCTCACCCCGACCACCCGGCCATTGCGCCGCGGTTGGATCCCTGAATTACCCCCCAGGCGGCGACGCCGCCGCCAGCAGACCGTGCGCAGCCAGCATCCGCTCGGCTTCCGCGCGCGGCAGCGGCCGCCCCACCCCGTAGCCCTGCAGCTGGTCGCAGCCCATTTCCCGCAGGATCGCCGCCTGCGACTCCGTCTCGACGCCCTCCGCGATGGTACTCATCTGCAGGGCCTGGCCGAGGGCGACCACGGCCTGGGGAATGATCCGCGCGCGCGAGGAATTCTCGAGCTCCCTGATGAAGCTCTGGTCGATCTTGAGCACGTCCACCCGGAACTGGCGCAGGTAATTCAGCGAGGAATAGCCGGTGCCGAAATCGTCGATCGCGATGCGCAGACCGAGTGCGCGCAGCTTGCGCAACAGTGGGGCGACGTGCCGCGGGTCCCTGATGAGGGCGCTTTCGGTGATCTCGATCTCCAGCGCGGCGCCTGGCAGCCCGCTCGCTGCCAGCGCCTCTCGCACCCGGTCGAAGAGGCGCGGGTGGGCGAGCTCCTGCGCCGAGAGATTGATCGCCATGGTGACGCCCTCGAGTCCCCGGGCGCGCCACTCCGCCATCGTGCGCGTGGCCATCCCGAGGACCTCCACGCCGATCGGCACGATCAGGCCGGTTTCCTCGGCTACCTTGATGAAGCGCTGCGCACTGATCTCGCCGCGCTCCGGATGGCGCCAGCGCAGCAGGGCCTCGAAGCCCAGGATGCGCCCGTCCAGGGCGCCCACCTTGGGCTGATACACGAGATAGAACTGACTGCCCTCCAGCGCGCGACGCATGTCGTTCGCCAGGCTCAGCCGCTCCATGGCCTGCTCGGACATCGACGCCTCGTAGAACTCGAAGCGGTTCTTGCCCTTGTCCTTGGCACGGTACATGGCGACGTCCGCGTTGCGCGCCAGCGTCGCGCCGTCCTCCGCGTCCAGCGGGAAGATCGCCACCCCGATACTGGCCGAGACGAACACCTCGTGCGGGCCGATCTGGAACGGCTGCTGGGCGGCCGCCAGCAGCTTGCCGACCACCTTGTTGATCTCGTTGAAGGTGCCGGCCCCGTCCAGCAGCACCATGAACTCGTCGCCGCCCATCCGGGCCACGGTGTCCTCGGCGCGCACTGAGGCGGACAGCCGCCGCGCGAGCTCGATCAGCAACTGGTCCCCGGCCGCGTGGCCCAGCGAGTCGTTCACCACCTTGAAGTCGTCGAGATCGATGAACAACAGGCTGAAGTGACTCTGTGGATCACGATAGGCCTGCTGGATGGTGTGCTCCAGCCGGGCGTGGAACAGCCGCCGGTTGGGCAGCTTGGTCAACGCATCGTGGTGCACCAGGTAGTCGAGCTCCGCCTCGGTCCGTTTCTCGTGTGATATGTCGGCGAACACTGCGACGTAGCTGGTGATCCGCTCGCGCGCGTCGCGCACCTCGGTGAGGTTCATCAAGGCGGGAAACTTGCCGCCGGCCTTCTGCGGCAGCCAGATCTCGCCCCGCCATTGAGCATCGCGGCGCACGCCGGACCAGATGCTCTGGTAGAAATCCTGCGCATGTTCGTCGGTCTGCAGGGCTTCGACCGGCTGACCGATGATGTCGCGTTCGCCAAAGCCGGTCAGCTCGACGAAGGCCCGGTTGATGGCACGAATGCGGCGCGCCGCGTCGGTGATGATGATGCCCTCGGTGGAGCTCTCGAACACGGTGGCGGCGAGTGCCCGGCGCTCGCTTTCCTCCCTGGAGTCGCTGACGTCCTCGATCACGCTGATCAGCAGCGGTTCCTCGTCGGCCTCGCCGACCCGCGAGATCACTACGTCGGTCCAGACCTCCTTGCCGTCCATGCGCAGGTAGCGCTTCTGGAGGTTACCGAAGCGGACGTCGCCGGCCAGCAGGCGACGATAGATGGCGCCGCTGGAAGGTCGGTCGTCGGGGTGCGTGAGCTGGTGGTCATGCATGCCCAGCAGCTCCTCGGGGTCGCGTCCCACCATTTCGGCAAAGCGCACGTTGACGCGTACGTAGCGGCCGGTCTCGTCCTGGTGCACGATGCCGACGGGCGCCTGCTCGAACGTGGCGCGGTAACGCCGCTCGCTGCGTTCCACCTGCTCGAGCGTCTCCGCCTGCCTGGCCACCAGCCGATCGAACTCTTGCACCACTTCCTCGAGTTCGCGCGGTCCCTGCAGCCCCCGCGGCAGGCCTCCGCCCTTGAGCCGCACTTCGCGCAGCGCCGCCGCCAGCCGGCGCACCGGCGTACCGACACTGGCGCTCATCCAGATCGCGAGCAGCAGCAACAACAGCGCCGCAATGCCGACCACCAGCGCGGTCCGCTGCAGGTCCGCCCGGATTACGGCCTCGACGTCGTCGGCGGGCAGCCCCACGAACACGGTCCAGGGCATCTCCGCCACCCGTGCCGCGGTATAGAGACGCACCACGCCGTCCAGCCCCGCATGCGTCTCCACCTGCCCGGGAGACACCTCGGCCGGGTAGTTCGCCAGCTCCACCCGCTCGCCGATCCACTGCTGTGGGCCGAGGGTCCGCGCCAGCACCACGCGCTGGTCGTCCACCAGGCTCACCACTGCCGCGTCCGGCAGCGAGTCCCGGGCGAGACTCTCCGACAGCGTGAGCAGGTCGAGCGTCAACGCCAGGACCCTTGGCGGCTCGCTCGGTGAATCCCGTACCGGAATCGAGATCACCACGATGTCGCGGCCGGTCAGGCGCCCCCGGACGAGGCCGCTGACCTGCAGACCGGAGCCCTGGATGGTGCGACGAAACCAGTCGCGATCGGCGAAACCGGCCTGCCCGCCCGCCTGGCCGGCGGCGGCGCACAGCACTTGGCCGCCAGCGTCCACCAGCAGCAGGTTGCCGTATCGCCGGGATGAATCGAGCAGCCCCTGCGTGCCGCCAGCCGGGCAGCCCTCCGGGGACACGGCGCGCAGCGGGAGGAGGTCCCTGAACGTTCTCAGCAGGTCGGCGCCGTCGCGCACCAGCAGGCCGAGTTCGCGCGCATAGCTCTCGGCGAGTATCGCCGCACGCGCATGCGCTTCGCGCAGGTGATCCTCCCGCCGCTCGCTGATCACCCATGCCAGCAGCAGGATGACGGGAATCGAAAACAGCAGGGCCTGGACAAGCCAGAGACGCAGGATCGGCCAGGAACGCCTCATATTGCTCGCACAGGCCCCATTGCGTCCTGCGTCAGGAGCCCTGCTGGTAAAGGTGCACGTCGCGTTGCGGGAACGGGATGCTGATGCCTTCGCGGTCGAAGCGCTTCTTCATGGCCTCCTGCAGGTCGAAGAATACCGCCCAGTAGTCGCTGCTGTTCACCCACGGTCGCACCGCGAAATCCACGCTGCTGTCGCCGAGCTTGAGTACCCCGACGAGCGGCTCTGGATCATCCAGCAGCCGCTTCTCCTCGGCGAGCACCTCGTTGATCACGCGCTTCACCTTGTCGAGATCGTCCGCGTAGCTCACGCCGAACACCAGGTCCAGGCGCCGCGTGTCGCGCGCCGAGTAATTGGTGATGGTCCCGGCCGTGATCTGGGCGTTGGGAATGATGATGGTCTTGTTGTCGGGCGTCCGCATCTTGGTCGTGAACAGCTGGATTTCCTCGACGACCCCGCCCGTGCCGGCGGCCTCGATGAAATCACCGGCCTTGAAGGGGCGAAAGATGATCATCAGTACCCCGGCGGCGAAGTTCGCGAGGGAACCCTGCAGCGCCAGGCCGACGGCAAGGCCGGCGGCACCGATCACCGCGATGAACGAGGTCGTTTGCACGCCCAGCTGGCCGACCGCTGCGATGATCACCAGCACCAGCAGGCCGAAATAGGCGATGTTGTGGAAGAAACCGATCAGCGTCGGGTCCGTGCCGGCGCGCGTCAGGCCACGCTCTACGAGATTGCTGATGCGTCGTGCCAGCCAGCGGCCGACGAAAAACACGACCAGGGCGGCGACGATCTGCAGGCCAAACTTCGAGGTGCCCTCCACCAGCGCCTCGACCTGCTCCGGGGTGACCAGCGAGCTGATCTCTTCCATCCTTGATTCTCCTTGTTCCGCGGGCGACCACGCCCCGTGAAAAGTCGCCATAGTCTGCCGTCATTGTCACCGGCGCGCAAAACGACGGGCGCCGCGCGCAGCAACCCGGAGGTTCGACGGCCGGATGATGTCGAGCATGGGTGGTCTGCGTCAGGGGGCGGGTGGCGCAGCCACCAGCAGCGTCAGCGGCCGGTCGTCCCTGGACAGTTCGAGCGTGAAGGCCCGGACGCCCGGCAACGCCCGTATGGCGGCGGCAAACGCAGCCGGCTCCGCGGCCGGCGCGCCGTCGATCGCGTGGATCACGTCGGCCTCGCGCAGCCCCATCCCGGCCAGCGGCCCGCCTTCATCCAGCCGCGCAACGCGCCAGCCCTGCAGGCGCCCCTGCTCGACCACCGGCGCGAAATCGGCGGCCAGCGCGATGGCCTGGGGCCGCTCGGCCAGCGCACGAAGCATGCCTGGCGGGAGTGCTGCCTGGCCGAATTCGGGCGCCGGCGCCGGCACGGACTCCGCGGCCGGCTGCAGACCCGGCTCGAGCGCGAGCCGGATCCGCCGGTCGCCGCAGCGCAGCTCGGCGGCTGCAGTCGCGACGCTTTCCATCTGGCATCCTCCCATCGACTCCCCCGCACGAAGCCAGGCCTGTCCGGCGCCGAAATCGAGCAGGGCGGCCGCGCCCTCCGGCGTCACCAGGGTCGCCGCCAGGCGGGCCGGCTCGGCGGCACCGGGGCCGTTCGCGGCCGCCAGCGCCAGTACGCAGGCGAACAGCCTCACACGAGTGCGTGGCGCGGCAGCCATCAGGCCGGGAAGAACTCGATCGGCTTGGTCGTGGTCACCGTGGCGACGTCCTTGTCCTCGAAGCGGAACATCATCACGCGCGCCACCAGGCGCCGCTCGAATTCCGGGTCCGACAATTCGGACGACACGACCTTGCAACCCGTCACTTCGCCGCTGGGTGCAATCGTCAATTCCAGCACCAGCCTTCCACGCAGCGTGGGATCGCTGCGTAGCGCACGGTTGTAGAGCGCGTAGATCGCCGCCTTGTTGCGGTCGAAGACCAGTTCGATCTCTTCGCGACTGCGCGCGTTGAGGCCGTCGCCACCGGTTCCGGACGCACCGCCGCCGCCGCCACCACCGCCACCACCCCCGACCGGCGACGACACCTGCGTGACCGCACGGCCGCCGAGCCCGGTGCCGCCCGTGTTGCGCGACATGCCGGCGGTGTTGATGCCGCCGCTGGCCCGTCCACCGCGCGCAGTGACCACGTTGCGCTCATTGTGCTGCGTCTCGCCAGCGCCCGCCGCGAGGCCGTCGGCCGTGGTGGCTGCGGCAACCGCATCGTTGCTGCGCAGGTCGGCCAGGGCGTCGGCAAAGGCCATCACGCCGGTCGACGCGGCGCGTTCGCGCGCGCTCGGCCGGGGCGGTTCCTCGGGTCGCGGCTTGGGCGTCTCGACCGGCTCCGGCTTGGCGGCCGCCTGTTCGACGACCGGTTCGGGCTCCGGCTCAACCGCGACCACCGGCGGCGGTGGCGGCGGAGTGCGCTCGATGAGCAGCCGCGCGTAGCGCTCCGGCACCTCCGGCGGCAGCGACGCGTCCCGCTCGGGGATCGGCAGCCAGGGCACCAGCAGGCTCAGCAGCAGGGCGACCAGCGCCGTCCGCTTCAGGATCCGGCGGAAGCGCTGCTCGACCACCGGGTCGAGCGTCCAGGGCAGATCGAGACCGCGTATCGCGATGGTGGTCATGCCGGCCTCCTCATGCGCTTTCCGCGCCGCGCTGCACGACGGCCAGCGAGACGCGCCCGTAGTCGGCGCGGGTGCAGGTCACCATGACCTTGCGCAACAGCCGGTAAGGCAGGTCGCGGTCGCCCAGGATCGTCACTTCGGGCGGCAGGCCGTCGTCCACCCGCAGGCGGCGCGCGCTGAGCTGTTCCAGCGCCGCCGCCAGCGCGGGAATGAAGTCGTCCTGGCCGTCGAGTACGTCGGCGGTGATCGCCACCACTTCACCCTGCACCAGGATCGCATCCGGGCCCACGGTCACGACGACGGTCTCGCGCGGCGGTTGCTGGGCGATCGACTCGGGCATCTGCAACGATTTCGGCGTGGTGAGCTGCTGCACGTCGGAGGAGTTGACGAGCAGGAAGAACACCAGGATGGTGAAGATGTCCATCAGCGACACGAGGCTCAGCGGCGCTCCGCGCCGGCGCTTGTGGTGGGCGTCCATGCGACGCGCGCGTCTTGATCCGTTCATTTGCGGCCTCCGGTGCGTGCCGGCGCGTCGCCGATCGAGATGTCCGGAAACAGCTCCGCCGTCCCTTGCTCGACGCGCGCCACCCGCAGCGTATCCATGACGTCGACCAGGCGCTGGTAGTGAATCTCCGGCTCCAGCAGGATCATCGCCTCGCGGGCCTCCGGATGGCGCAGCTTCACCTGCGCCAGGAATTCCGACAGCGCCGCGTAGTCGAAGATGCCCTCGCCGTCCGCCTCGAAGCGTCGCAGCAGCCCCGTGCGCCGGTCGCCGACCTCGAGCGCGTCCTCGCGCACCACGACCTCGAGGTTCAGGCCTTGCTCGGCCGCCTCGGTGGTCTGGGACGACGGGCCGGGCAGGGTCAGCTCGTGCACCGCGATCCGCGAGAACACGGCCGTGATCAGCAGGAACGGCACCAGCACCACCATCAGGTTCATGAAGGCGGTGATGTCCAGCTCGCCCGGCTCCCGGATCCGGCGGCGACGCTTCAGGAGTCTCATGTCAGCCTCCCGTCGCCTTGCCCTGCGGCGACGGCGCCGGATCGGTGACGGCGTTGAGGAACTTCACCGCCGCCATTTCCAGGCTGTCGACGATCTCGGTGGTCTTGCTCTGCAGTACCGTGTGCGCCAGCAGCAGCGGAATGGCGACCATCAGCCCGAAGGCCGTGGTGTTCATGGCCACCGAGATGCTCGCCGACAGCATGTCGGCCTTCTCGGCCGGGTTGGCCGCCGCCACCGCGGTGAACGCCTTGATGAGGCCGATGATGGTGCCGAGCAGACCGAGCAGCGTCGCGATGTTGGCAAAAGTCGCCAGGTAGTGCGTGCGCTTCTCGATGCGCGGCAACGTCTCCAGGAGGCTTTCCTCCATGGCCTTCTCGACGTCATCGCGGCGGCGCGCCGTGCTGAGTCGTGACAGGCCGTAGGCCAGGATATTGCCGATGGCGACCTTGGAGCGGCCGGCCACGTTCATGGCCTCGGCGTAGTTGCCCGATTTCACCATGGGCATCAGCTGCTGCCAGAGCTTGCGGTTGCTGACGCCGGCGGCCGACAGGTAAACGTAGCGCTCGACGGCAATGGCGGTGCCGAGCACCAGCACGATCACGATGGGGTACATGAAGACCCCGCCCTGCTGAAAGAAACCGACTATTGCGGTGTAAACGTCCATTACTCACTCCTCCACGATTGACGACGCCCGGCGCGTGCCGGACGGCCCTGAAACTTCGTTCTGCCGGGCCGCCTCGAGTGCGGCCCACTGGCTCGACTGGCGCCGCATCACCAGGCGGTCGGCCGGTGCCAGCGCCTCGTCGAGCAGGCTCTGCACCGGCCGGCCCGGCAGTTCGCCGGCCGGCGCCTTCTTCCACGGCACGATCGCCATGACGCGCGGCAGCTCGCGATTGCCGGTCACCTTGGCAGTGTCCAGCTCGATCTTCGCCTGATCCTCGGCCCCTGCCGACGACGCCAGCAGCAGGGCGATGAGCACGGCGACGGGGCGCACGGCGTTCATCGCGTCGCCACCCGCGAGTCGCTGCGCAGGCGCAACTCGGCCACCCAGCGCGCTACCTGCTCGTCGGCGTCCGTCCCGCCGACCAGCTCGAGATAGCGCTCGTAGCACGCCAGCGCCTCGGCCGGCCGCCCGAGGTACAGGTCGAGCAGAACCCCGCGGTTGCGCCAGGCGAGGGCATAGTCCGGGTCGAGCGCCAGCGCCTCGCGGTAGGCCTCGTCGGCCTCCGCGAACCGTCCCTGGCGTCGCAGTACGATGCCCAGCTCGGCATGCGCCACCGGGTGTCGCGGCGATACCTCGATGGCGCGCCGGAAGGCCGCTTCGGCGTCCTCGTCCCGACCCGCGGCGGCATGCAGGATGCCGAGATTGACCCACGGCCCGGACAGCGTCGGGTAATCGGCCGCCAGGTCGTCGAGCAGTTCGAGGGCGTCCTCCTGCGGTCCCTGCTGCATGGCGGTCGCCGCGCGCTCGAAGCGCCGGTCGTCCGCATGTGGCGCCTGCCCCGGCCGGTCGGGCGACACGGCGCATCCCGACAACAGCAACAGCAAGGCGCCGGTGCAGGGAATCCACCTTTGCCGTCCGCGGTCACGCGGCCGCCCCTGGCTAGCGATGCAGTTCAACGACATGTTCTCCTGTCTCCTGGCGGTTCCATCTCGCCGGCACCATCTCGGCCAGCGCCTCGAAACTCGCGACCACCCAGCGGTCATACAGTCCGTCGCGGGCGCGCGCCGCATTCGCCTCGTGAATTTCGATGGCGTCCTCTTCGAAGGGAAAGGCCTGCTCCTCGAGCAGCATCTCGTACTGTTCCAGCGTGTCCTCGTCGAGGCCCGGCGGACGCGCCGACTCCAGCAGCGCTGTGGCCATGCCCCGGTACAATTCAGCCATGCGGAAGGCCGACTCGGTCGTGACCTCCGCGACGCCGTACGCGGCCGCAGCGCCGAGCGCGTCCAGCGCCGCGCGCATGCGCGCTGCCTTTTCCGGGACGCTGCGCTCCAGCGGCGGCCCGAGCGCCAGCGAGGCAAAGCGCTCGACCGCGGGCATCGCCAACTCCAGCGAAGCGGCCGCGGCGAGCGTCCGGCTGCGGGCGGTGGCCGCGCCGCCGGCGTCTGCATGCATCGTGATGATCGATTCCAGCCAGCGCCGCCGCTCGACGACGTCATGGCGCTGTCCGGCGAGTTCCGCGAGGCGGTGGCGCGCCTCGAGCGCCGCGTCCGCCGGCACCGGGAAACGCGCCAGGTACTGGCGGAGAACCTCTTCCGCCTGCGCATGGTCCCCGCCTGCCTGGTAGAGCTCGCCCGCCTGCCACAAGGCCGCGCGACGAACGACTTCGGTCTCGCCCGGCAGCGCTGCAACCGCGGCCAGCGCCGGCGCCGCGCGGGCATGGTCCCCGAGTTCGACCAGTGCGGCGGCCAGGCTCACCTGTGCTTCGGCCGCGAGCGCGTGTGCGGGCCAGCGGCCGAGGAATGTCTCGTATGCCTCCGCCGCCTGCACCCATTCGGCGGCGTTGAACAGCAAAGCCGCCGCGTCATGCTGGCCGGTCGCGGCCACCGGGCTGTCCGGCACGGCCGCGCCGATACGCTCGTAATGTCCGACCGCGACCGCCAGCTCGCCGGCCGCGGCGGCCGCCTGGCCCTGGCGGTAGATGCTCGCGGCGATGCGTTCGGCGACGCCGGCCGCCAGCGTCGCATCCGGCTGCCCGGTGACGGCGGTCTCGGTGCGCCAGGCGAGGTAGTCGCTTTCTGCGGCGGCATATTGCTCCAGGTCGAACGCCGCGTGCGCGCTCACCAGCAGGGCCGCGGCACGCAATTCCGCCGGCGCGTCCGCGCGCGCCAGCACCCGCGCGGCGGCGGCGCGCGCCGGCTCGAGACGGCCCAGGTTCATCAGCCGCTCGGCGGCCTCGAGCTCCACTTCGGGGGCGCGCGCCTCCCCGGGATACGCATCGGAAAAGGTCAGCGCGGCGTCCACCAGCGCCAGCTCGGCGCCGGCGTCACCCGGTACCAGCGCCGCCAGGTCGCGCCGGGCGACCACCGCGGCGTAGCCTGCCTCGGCCGCACGCGGGTGCTCGCCATAGCCATAGGCCACCGACCAGTACGCTTCCGCAGCCTCATGCAGGGCGCCGTCGCCGTAATACAACTCCGCGAGCAGGAAGTGCCGCTCGGCGGCCTCGGGCTCCGCGGGGAATTCGTCCAGCCAGCGCCGGTACCAGGCGGCGGCCGCCGCAGCGGTGCCGTTGCCGGCCTGGAAGACCGCATGGTGATGCGCCGCCAGGGTGTCCAGGCTGAGTTTCAGGCGATCGCGCACGGCCTCGTGTCCGGCCAGTTCGCGGCCCTGCCACCATTCGCCACGCAGCGAAAACCGGTCCGCAAATGCCGCCATCGCCGCCAACGCCTCACCCGCGAAGCCCCCCTCCTCGAGCGCGTCGATGGCGCGTGCCTGCAGCAGCGGCGCACGCCCGTCCCGCGGCGCGCGCGTCGCCCAGGCGCTGTAGGCAGCAGCTGCATCCGTCCAGCGCTGCTGTTCCACGTACAGTTCACCGAGCCGCTCGTAGCTTAGCCAGGCCCACTCCGGATCCCCGGATTCCAGGCCGTCCAGCCAGGCATCCACCGATGCCGCACCCTCGAGGGCGGCAAAGCCGATCGCCATCGCCCGGAAGCTGTCGTCGACCAGCTCCCGGCCGGCCCGATCCAGTTCGTCGAGCGGCGTTGCGGCCAGCCGGTCGTCGATGACCAGGGCGAAGGGCGCGAAACTCTGTTCGTGCAGCGACTGCTTGAACAGCGTCCAGCCCAGCTTGTAGCGGGCCTGCTCCGAAAACGGCCCGTCGGTCTCGAGTTCCAGCGTGGCGAGGTAGGCACGCTCCGCCGCGTGCCAGTCGCGCGCCATGAAGCGCGCCTCGCCGACGCGAAACCACGCCTCCGGCGCCAGCGGCGAGTCGGGACGCGCCACTACGAGCGCATCCAGCACTGCCTCCGCCTCGGCTTCGCGTCCGGCCATGGCCTCGGCGCGCGCCAGCTGGTAACTCCAGTGATCGCGCCACTCGGGGCCGGCGTCGCGTAGCGCAGGGTCACCCAGCAGGGCCCGATACAGACGCACGGCCTCGTCGAGGTGCGCCTGCGGCGACGCGCCGTCCATCAGCGCGAGCTCCGCCGCCTCCAGGCGCAGGTCGGCGAGCCGTCGCAGGGCGGTGAGGCGCATGGCAGGGTCTGCGGCGGCGGGCGATGCGAGAAACGCTGCGTAGGCCTCGGCCGCGGCTGCCGGGTCACCCGGCGGCGGCGGCGCACTCGCCTCGGAGACCAGCGGCCCTGCATCGCCCACCGTCGCAGTGTCCGTGTCCGGCGCACGCCCGAACGGCCAGAAACCCGTCATCACGATGAGCGCGGCGACGCTCATGGCGTCGTCCCCGAGCCCGGCAGGGCGGCGTCGCCACGGGCCGCGCGTGGCTGCACGGCCTGGTCGTAGGCGGCTGCCAGCGCAAAGCGGGCCTGGCCGAGGTAGGCGGCGACGCGCTGCTCACGATCATGGAGTTCTTCCAGCACCAGCGCCTGCAGCTCGCCGAAGCGCTTCGCATGGTCCGCGTCGACACGCGCCAGCAGGTGCTCCACGCGCGTCGCGGCAGCGTCGATGCGGACGTCATAGCCCTCGAAACCCGCCGGCCCCTCGGCCAGGTTCGTGGCCAGGCTGGCGCGGCCCGCACGGGCCGCCTCGAGCTGGCGCCCGGCCGCGCGCAGGTCACGCTCCGCCTGGTAAATGCGCGCCGGCCATTCATGGTTGAGCTGCCAGGCCAGCGCCCCTTCCAGCCGGCGCAGCCGCTCCTGCATGCGCTCGCGCGCATCGCCCGATGGCAACGCAGCGATGCGGACCTCGAGCGTGGCGATCCTGTCCAGCAGGCGCCGCTCGTCCGGGCTGGCCAGCGCGCTCGGGTCGGCCGCGGAGCGCACCGCCTCGAGCCGCTGCTCGGCCGCCAGGTAGCGCGATTCGAGGTGATCCAGTTCGTCGCCCGCGAGGCGCAGCTCGACCCGCGGCGCAATCTGCGCGAAGCGTGCGCGACGCGTTGCCACCATGTCCCGCAGGGCGTCGAGGCTGCGGCGCCATTCCAGCAGGTTCTCGCGCAGCATGTGCAGGTCACGCAGGTCGGCGGCGACCGCGCGGAAGGGGTGATCCACGGCAAGGGTATGCAGGTACGCCGGCAGCGGCCCGTCGAGCGCCGCGGCATCACCCTCCGGGTCGGCCGTCACGAAGGCCAGCAGTTCGCTGCCGCGCGCCGCATCGGCCGCCAGCGCGAGCCGGCCGAGCTCGGCCTCGCAGGCGGCGGCCGCGCGTCGATAGCCGAGCACGCTCTCGCCGGGTTCGTCGACCTGGTGCCATGCCCAGGGCACGGCCAGCATCGCTTCGAGCGACGCGCCATCCACGTCCTGCAGCGCCGCCAGCGTGCTCCACGGGCCAAGCGCCTCGCGGTACCTTTCACGCTCCGCCTCGGCCCAACCGGCCGCCAGCAGGGCACGCGCCGCATAGGGGCTCTCCAGCCGCACCCGGTCGAGCGCTGCGCGCGCGCCATCAGCGTCGCCGGCCTCGAGGCGCGCCAGCCCGAGCGCCAGGTTGGCGCGATCCCGCAAAGTGGCCAGCTCTTCACTGCCGCCGCGGGCACGACCCAGCGACTCCAGCAACGGCAGCGCGGCCTCTTGCCGGCCGGAGCGCGCCAGCGCGACGGCGCGATTGAAATCGGCGAAGGCGCGCCAGGCGCCGGGCTGACGGCTGTCCGCCAGCAGCCGCGCCGCGTCCGGGTAACGGCCCAGCGCCAGCAGCACCCTGCCCTCGAGATCCACGCGGTCGGCCGCCATGGCCGCGGGCAGCTGTCCGTCGATCCGTGCCAGGGCGTCCAGGGCGCGCTGGTGCTCGCCCCGTTCATGCCGGATGCGCGCCAGCCAGTACCAGGCCTGCGCGCGTTGCGCCGGCGGAGCCCCGCCGGCCAGCAGCTCATCGAAAATCACCTCGGCCTCGTCGCGCAGGCCCCAGGCAAGGTACAGCCCGCCCTTCAACAGGCGCGCCTCGGCGCCGTGGTAGGGCAACTCGCCGCGCGCCTCGGCCATGCCGAGCCGCACCAGCGCGCCCATGCGGTCCTGCTGGTAGTGCCGGAACAGCACCTCGCCCCAGGCCAGGTCGCGCACCATCGCGGGCGCCTGGCCGGGCGACTGCGCAGACGCAGGCGCGGCGATCATCGCCGCGCCGAGCATCACCAGCAGTGTCAGCCGAGAACGCCGCATGGTTCAGCCCCTCACTCCCAGTTCTTGACCTGGAAAGTCGGCTGCTGCAGGGCTTCGCTGTCGCGCAACACCAGCTCGAGCTGCTGGGGACCGAGGCCCTTGTCGAACTCGAGGCT
>DAOMOU010000023.1:0-16228 GCA_035444525.1 Gammaproteobacteria bacterium
GTCGGGACCGGACATCACTCTGGCCGTTGTTGCTGACCCAGCCGGCATTATAGGGCCTTGACGGCACGCCATAGGGTTGGCGCACCGTTTGACGCTATCATTCCCGGCTATGAGCAACCCGCTGGCCGACGTCGAAAACTTCCTCGCCGAAACCCCGCCCTTCGACCTCCTGGACCAGGGCCTGCGGCATCGGGCCGCCGCCGCCGTCGAGGCGGTGTACCGGCGCAAGGGCACCGTGCTGCTGGAGATCGGCGAGCAGAACGAGACGCTGTACCTGCTGCGCCGTGGCGCGGTGGAGGCGCACGACAGGAAGGGCCACCTGGTCGGCCGCTACGGCGAGGGCGACAGCTTCGGGCTGCAGTCGCTGCTGACCGGCAAGCCGGTGCGCTTCCGCATCACCCTGATCGAGGACGGCCTGGTCTGGATGATGCCGCAGGCCGCCTTCGACCAGCTGCGCGCCCAGTCCACGGCCTTCGACACCTTCTATATCCGCAGCCTGGAGGAACGGCTGATCGCCGCGCTCCAGCCCGAGTCCGGCGGCGGGCGGTCCCAGACGCTGTTCATGACCCCGATGGGCGAGCTGGCCAGGCGCGCACCCATCACGGTGACGCCCGCGACCTCGATCGCCGACGCGGCGAAGAAAATGTCGGAGCATGGCATCTCCTCGCTGCTGGTCAACGAGGGCGACGCCCTGTGCGGCATCGTCACGGACCGGGACCTGCGCAATCGCGTGCTGGCGGTCGGCCGGGACCCGGCCGAGCCGGTCACCGCCATCATGACCGCCGAGCCGTTGACGCTGGAGGATTCCAGCCCGGTGCTCGCCGGGATTCTCGCCATGGCCGGCCGCGGCATCCACCACCTGCCGCTGACGCGCGGCGACCGCGTGGTCGGCATGGTCACGACGCGCGACCTGATGAGCCTGCAGACGCACCACCCGCTGTATCTCGCCGCCCAGTTGCAGAAGCAGGACTCCGTGGCGGACCTGGCCGAGACCTGCAAGCGCGTGCCGAAGCTGTTCGAGCTGATGCTCGCCTCGGGCATGCGGGCCGAAGAGGTGCCGCGCGTGCTCACCATGATCACCGACACCGTCACGCGGCGGCTGATCAAGCTGGCGCAGGACCGGCTCGGCCCCGCGCCCGCGCCGTTCGCATGGCTGGCCTTCGGCTCGCAGGCGCGCGAGGAACAAAGCCTCAAGACCGACCAGGACAACGGCCTGGTGTACGCCGACGACGCGCCGCCGGAGACGGATGCGTACTTCAAGGCCCTCGCGGAGTTCGTCTGCGACGGGCTCGACGCCTGCGGGTACGTCTACTGCCCGGGCAAGATCATGGCCACCACCGACAAGTGGCGCCAGCCGTTGCGCGGCTGGCTGAGGCACTTCGCGGACTGGGCCGGCATGCCTGACCCGGAAGCGGTGCTGCGGGTGAGCATCTTCTTTGACCTGCGGCCGGTGTGCGGCGACCGCGAGCTGGCGGCAAAGCTCAGCCGGGCGCTGGGGGAATGCGGCAGCGGCACCGGCAAGGCGGTGTTCCTGTCGGCGCTGGCTCGGCAGGCGGCCGGCTACGACGTGCCGCTGGGCTTCTTCCGGCGCTTCGTGCTGGAGAGCAAGGGCGAGCACCGCGAGACGCTGGAAATCAAGCGCGCCGGCCTGATGCCGCTGACCGACCTGGTGCGGGTGCGCGCGCTGCAGGGTGGCGTCACCGTGCCGGGCACCCAGGATCGCCTCGCGCGCCTCGTGGAGGCCGAGAAAATGGGGCGCAAGGAGGCGGATCGCCTGGCCGGGGCGCACCGGCTGCTGGCCGGCCTGCGGGTGCGCCTGCACGCCCAGCAGGCGCGCAAGGGCGAGACACCGCACAACCATCTCGACGTACGCGCCATCTCCCATGCGGAGCGGGCCGCGCTCAAGGACGCGTTCCTGGTGATCCGCGACGCACAGAAAGGCCTGGCGCTGGATTTCCCGTCTTGAACCTGCTGCAGCGCTTCCGGCTCGCACGCGCGCGGCGGAATTGCCGCCTGCCAGTGCAGAGCCGGTTGCTGGAAGCGCCGCTGCCCTCCCCCGGCTCGCGCGTGTCCGAGCTGGAAATCGTCGCGCTGGATTTCGAGACCACCGGCCTGGACATGCGCCAGGACCGCATCATCGCCGCCGGCTGGGCGCTGTTGCGCGGCGACCGCATCATCATGGCCAGCGCCCGCGAGGTGCGGGTCTGCAACGGCGGCGCGGAAGGCGTCGGCCAGAGCGCGGTCATTCACGGCATCACGGACAGCGACCTGGACGACGCCGACAGCGTCGAGGCCATGCTCGAGCACCTGCTGCCGGATCTCGCCGGGCGCGCCATCGTGGCGCACGCGGTATCGATCGAGCGGGGCTTCCTGGCCGCGTTGCTGCGCCGCATCGGCGGCGTGCCGCTGCCGAACCCGTTCATCGACACCATGGCGCTGGAGCGACGCCTGCTGGAGGGCAGCGGCGGCAGTGCTCGCGAACTGCACGGCGACCTGACGCTGGACGCCTGCCGCGCGCGCCGCGAACTGCCCGATCACCAGCGCCACTCCGCCGGCGCCGACGCGGTCGCCTGCGCCGAGCTGCTGCTGGCGCAGATCGACCAGCTCGGCGGTGCGGCCAGGGTCAAGCTTCGCGACCTGACCTGAAAACCGGGAAAACCGGGGTCAGACACCAATTTCGTTCGAAATTGGTGTCTGACCCCGGTTTTCCCGGTTTACCTAGAACAGGCCGTAGCTCAAGCCAATGAACACCGTCAGCGCCAGCCACATGATGATCTGCAGCGGCGTGCCGACCCGGAAGAAATCGCTGAACTTGTAGCCACCCGCCGACAGCACCATCAGGTTGGTCTGGTAACCGATCGGCGTGAGATAGCTCATGTTGGCGCCGAACAGCACCGCGAGCACGAACGGCTCCGGCGGCACCCCGAGTCGCTGCGCGATGAACACGGCGACCGGCGTGCCGAGCACCGCCGCCGCATTGTTGGTGACGACCTCGGTCAGCAGCGCGATCACCAGCATCAGCCCGCCGAGCGCGACGATCGTCGGCACCGGCGCTGCAGCCACGACGAACAGGTCTGCGATGTACTGCGTGCCGCCGGTGACCGTCAGCGCCCGGCCCAGCCCCAGGCTGGCGACGATCACGATGATCAGGCGGCGGTCGAGCGCACCCAGCGCACCGCGCCAGTCGAGGCAGCCGCTGATCACCATCGCCAGCACGCCGACCAGCGCGGCGACACCGATCGGCAGGAGACCGGAGGCGGCGCTCACCACCACCGCGGTCACGATGGCTGCCGCCACCGGCGCCTTGCTGGTATGCGGCAGGTCCATGGAACCGTCCACCACCAGGACGTTGCCCAGTCGCTTCACACCGTCCAGCGCGGGAACCGAGCCCTGCACGAGCACGATGTCGCCGGCGCGCAGCAATACGTCGCCGATGTCGGTGACGTCCGCGCCGGGCGCGCGAGGCCGGTGCACCGCGACCGGCAAAAGCCTGTGGTGCGCGAAGAACGGCACGGTGTTGAGCGTGCGGCGATGCAAGGGTGAGCCACGCGTGACGACGATCTCCGCCATGCGCTGGCCGGCCTCCTTGGTCCGTTCACCCTCCGCCGGCCCGTCCGGTGAGTCACCCCCCTGGTACAGGGTTGCGCCGAGCTGCGTTTCGAAGCGTTTCAGCTTCTCCGGGGTGTCGCGGACATGCAGCCGGTCGCCGGCCCGGATGGTCACCGAAGGAAGCCTCGCGACGAACAGCCCGGGCCCGCGCTCGATGGCACCGAGCTTCATCTTGCCCTCCGTGCGGGCAAGCAACTCCGTCAAGGACAGCCCGACGGTGCCGCTGTCCTCGCCGATGTGCAGTATTGCCTCGAAGACCCGCGGGGAGGTGTCCGGCATCGGCGGCGTCCGGGCCGGTACCAGTCGTGGCGCAACCAGCCACAAGTAGAGGATTCCGAACGCGGCCGCCGAAAGTGCGATGCCCGTAAAGTGAAACATGCCCATGGGCGCCAGGCCCATTTGCGTCGACACCTCCACCACCAGCAGGTTGGTCGAAGTGCCGATGGTGGTGCACATGCCGCCGATGATGGTCGCGTAGCCTACCGGCATCAGCACCGACGAGGCCGGCTGGCCGGTGCGCATGGCAACGCTGATCAGGATCGGCAACAGCATGGCCACGACTGGCGTGTTGTTCAGGAACATGCTGAGACCGGCGGCGAGCACCAGCGCCACCAGCAGCGCCAGCATCGGGCTGTGCAGCCAGATCCGCGCCAACCGGTCGGCCACCGGCTGCAGCGCGCCGGTCACCTCGAGTCCGCGCGTGCAGATCAGCAGCGCCATGATGGTGATCAGCGCGCTGTTGCCGAAGCCGGCCAGGAAATCGCCCGTGGCCAGGCTCCGCCCGTCCGGCGAAACGTATGGAAAGACCTGGAAGCCGACCACCAGGATGCCCAGCACCACCAGCGCCGAAGTCTCCATCGGGATGCGGTCGCGACTGAACAGGAACAGCGCCACCACGGCCAGCAGCATGATGGCGATGCCATGGGGATCCGGCGGCGGCGGCATTGGGCCTCTGCAGTCGTCGGGCGGCTCGCCCGGGGCGGGACACTTCTAGCACGCATGGCACGCCCGGCCAAGCCGGCACGCCCGGTGGCCGGCCGGAGCAAGGCGTCCGGCGCCTCGCTAAAGGAGCCCGTAGGCCAGGCCCAGGAATACCGTCAGCCCCAGCCACATGATGATCTGCAGCGGAATTCCGACGCGATAGAAGTCCGTGAAACGATAGCCCCCGGCTGACAACACCATCAGGTTGGTCTGGTAGCCGATCGGTGTGATGTAGCTCATGTTCGCGCCGAACAGCACGGCGAGCACGAAGGGCTCGGGCGGCACGCCGAGCCGCTCGGCAATGAACATCGCGACCGGCGTGCCGAGCACCGCCGCGGCATTGTTGGTGACGACTTCGGTCAGCAGCGCCATCACCAGCATCAGGCCGCCGAGTGCGACAAAGGTAGGCAGCGGCGCGGCCGCCGACGCGAACAGGTCGGCAATGTAACGTGTGCCGCCGGTGACGGTGAGCGCATGGCCGAGCCCGAGACTGGCGACGATCACCAGGATCAGCCGGCGATCGAGCGCGCCGAGCGCGCCGCGCCAGTCGAGGCAGCCCGTGACGATCATCGCCAGCACCCCGCCCAGCGCCGCCACCTGGATGGGCAGCAGCCCGAACGCCGACAGCGCCACCACCGTAACCATGATGGCGATGGCGACCGGCGCCTTGCGGGCACTTGGCAAGTCGAAGGAGCCGTCCACGACCAGCACGTTGCCCAGCCGTTTCACGCCGTCGAGGGCCTCGGCCGAGCCCTGCACCAGCACGATGTCGCCGGCGCGCAGATACACCTCGCCGATGTCCGCAACCTCGGCCCCGGGGGAGCGGGCGCGGTGCACCGCCACCGGCAGCAGGCCGTGATGGGCAAAGAACGGCACGCGGCTGAGCGTGCGCTGGTGCAGTGGAGAACCGCGTGTCACGACGATCTCCGCCATTCGCTGGCCCGAGGCTTTCGGACGGCCGGACCTGCCTGGCGGCGGCCCCGGTGCGGCCGGGTCATGCAGGCGCGCGCCGAGCATGGCCTCGAAATGCTTCAGCTGCTCCGGCGTGTCTCGCAAGTGCAGCCGGTCGCCGGCCGCCAGTACCAGCTCCGGTCGGCGCGCGAGAAACAGACCGGCACCCCGCTCGACTGCGCCGAGCCTGAGCTTGCCGCCAGACTGCTCGTGCAATTGGGCCAGCGTCATGCCGACCGCCGCGCTGCCCGGAACGATGCGCAGCACCGCCTCGAATACCCGCGGCGAGGTGTCCGGCAACGGCGGTGTGCGCGCCGGCAGGAGCCGCGGCGCCACGAGCCACAGGAATACCAGCCCCAGCGCCGCCCCCGCCAGCGCGATGGGCGTGAAGTGGAACATGCCCATCGGCGCCATGCCCAGGTCCGTGGCGACCTCGACTACGAGCAGGTTGGTGGACGTACCGATGGTGGTGCACATGCCGCCGATGATGGTCGCGTAGCCCATCGGCATCAGCATCGAGGAGGCCGGCTGGCCGGTGCGCAAGGACACGCTGACCAGGATCGGCAGCAGCATCGCCACGACCGGCGTGTTGTTGAGGAACATGGATAGTCCGCAAGCCAGCGACAGTGCCGCCAGCAGCGCGAGCATCGGCCGGCGCAGCCACAGCCGCGCCAACCGGTCGGCCACGGGACGCAATGCGCCGGTGACTTCGAGCCCCCGCGTGCACACCAGCAACGACATCACCGTCACCAGTGCGGCGTTGCCGAAGCCGGCGAGGAAAACCGTCGCCCGCACCAACTGGCCGTCCGGGGCGACATAGGGGAACAGCTCGAAGCCGGCGACCAGCACCCCAAGCACGACGAGTGCGGAGGTCTCCATGGGAATACGGTCGCGGCTGAACAGTACGAGCGCGCCGAACACTAGCAGCATGATGGCGATGCCGTGGGGTTCCAGCGGCGTCATACGAAGCGTCCAGGAAGGGCGGCGGCCCGGACTGCTCAACTTCTAGCACGCGCCGCCGCCGGCGGGCAAATTTCAAGAACCGGGGTCGAAAACCGGGTCGAAAACCGGGGTCAGACACCTAATTTCCAAAGAAAATAGGTGTCTGACCCCGGTTTTCGACCCGGTTTTCGACCGCTGCTAGCGGTAGCGGGCGAGGGTCTTGTCGAGCACCTCGGCGCCGGGGCACAGCGCCGCGTGGGGCATGGACGCCAGCGGCTCGGCCACGGTCTGGTTCAGTCCGTGCATGTCCTGGCGCCCGGTTTCGACGTACAGCAGCCCGGTGAGCCACTCGCCGGCCTGCATGCGCTCGTGGATCTTGACGAAGGCGCCGTCCCGGTTGGTCGGATCGTAGTCGGCCTCGACCTTGCGCAGTGCGAGGTGGCTGCCGTCGTGCAGCTCCACCTCCATGGCGTCGCCCTGCTCGTAGCCGGCGCGGATCTCGTCGGCCGGCGGCACGAAATCGGTGTGCACCGCCGGGTGGTAGAACTGGCGGCTGAAAGCGTAGCTCTTGGTCGAGTCCTCGTGATCGTTGAAGGTCACGCAGGGTGACAGCACGTCGATCAGCGCGAAACCCTCGTGCGACAGGCCTGCCTTGATCAGCGGCACCAGCTGCCCCTTGTCGCCGGAGAAACTGCGTGCCACGAAGGTCGCGCCCGCCGCCAGCGCCGTCAGCACCGGGTCGATCGGCGGCTGCAGGTTGATCTCGCCCTTCTTGGCCTTGCTGCCGAGGTCGGCCGAGGCGGAGAACTGGCCCTTGGTCAGGCCGTACACGCCGTTGTTCTCAATGATGTAGAGCATGCGGACGTTGCGCCGCATGGCGTGGCAGAACTGGCCGAGCCCGATCGACAGCGAATCGCCGTCGCCCGACACGCCGAGGTAATTGAGATTGCGGTTGGCCGCCGCTGCGCCGGTGGCGACCGAGGGCATGCGGCCGTGCACGGTGTTGATGCCGTGCGCCTGGCTGACGAAATACGCCGGCGTCTTGGACGAGCAGCCGATGCCTGACAGCTTCACCATGCGGTGCGGCGGCAGCGACAGCTCCCAGCAGGCCTGCACGATGGCGGCGGTGACCGAGTCGTGGCCGCAGCCGGCGCACAGCGTGGACAGCGCGCCCTCGTAATCGCGGCGGCTCAGTCCCAGCGCATTGCGGGTCAGGCCGGGATGGTCAACTTTCGGCTTGGCGATGTAGGTCATGCGGCAGCCCCCTTCTCGAGCCGTGCGCGCACCATGTCGACCAGCGGCCCGGCGGCCATCGGCAGGCCGTCGTAATGCAGGATGGACTCGATGCGGCGCCCGTCCACGCGGCACTCGTTGATCAGCAGGGTGCGCAGCTGGCCGTCGCGATTCTGCTCGATGACGAACACGCGGTCGTGGGCGTCGAGGAAGGCCTGCACGTCCTCGTTGAACGGGAAGGCACGAATGCGCAGGTAGTCGCTGCGGATCCCCTCGGCCTGCAGACGGTCGCGCGCCTCGCTGACCGCGTCGTCGCAGCTGCCCACCGAGACCAGTCCCAGCGAGGTCTTCTTGTCGGCCCGCTGCAGCACCGGCGCGGGCACCAGCGTCGCGGCGGTGGCGAACTTGCGCTTCAGCCGCTCCATCAGGCGCTCGTACTCGCCGGCGTCCTCGGTGTAGCCGGCGGCCTCGTTGTGGCCCGAACCGCGTGTGAAATAGGCGCCCTTCGGGTGCACGCCGGGCAGGCTCCGCCAGGGGATGCCGTCGCCGTCCACGTCGGCGTAGCGGCGAAACTTTTCGATGCGCTCGAGCTCGGCAGCCGACAACACCTTGCCGCGGTCCGGCACGTAGGCATCGTCCCACGTCGGCGCCCGGCACATCCAGTCGTTCATGCCGATGTCGAGGTCGGAGAGCATGAACACCGGGGTCTGCAGCCGCTCGGCCAGGTCGAAGGCCTGCACCGCCATCTCGAAGCACTCGGTGGGATCGGCCGGGAACAGCACCGGGTGGCGCGTGTCGCCGTGCGAAGCGTAGGCGGCCAGCAATATGTCGCCCTGCTGGGTACGCGTCGGCAGGCCCGTCGAGGGCCCGACGCGCTGCACGTCGAAAATGACCGCCGGGATCTCGGTGAAGTAGCCGAAGCCGATGAACTCCGACATCAGCGAAATGCCCGGACCGCTGGTGGGCGTGAAGGCACGTGCGCCCGCCCAGCTCGCGCCCAGCACCATGCCGATGGCGGCGAGCTCGTCCTCCGCCTGGATGACGCAGTAGCGTCGCTCGCGGGTCTCGGGATCGGCGCGGAAGCGCGCGCAGAAGGAGCGATAGGCGTCCATCAGCGAGGTCGAGGGCGTGATCGGGTACCAGGCGCCGACCGTGGCGCCCGCGTAGACGCAGCCGAGCCCGGCGGTAGTGTTGCCGTCCATCATCACCATGCCGCTGGTGGCGTTCATCGGCTCGACCCGGAACGGCAGCGGACAATCGAAGTGCTGCCGCGCGTAGTCCCAGCCCATCATGATGGCCTTCATGTTGGCCTCCACGAGACCGGGACGCTTGCCGAAGCTGTCCTTGGCCAACTGTTCCAGCGCCGCCATGTCGATGTCCAGCAGCGCGGCCAGCGTGCCGACATAGACCATGTTCTTCATCAGGATGCGCGTGCGCACGCCGTCGAAGGCCTCGTTGCAGAGCTGCGCGAAGGGCGCGCCCAGCACAGTGACGTCCTCGCGCGACAGCACGTGGCTGCGCGGCCAGGTGGAGTCGTACAGCAGGTAGCCGCCGGGGCTGACCTCGGCGAGGTCGCGGGCGTAGGTCTGCGCGTTCATCGCCACCACCAGGTCCACTCGGCCGGAGCGCGCCCGGTAGCCCTCGCGGCTGACGCGGATCTCGTACCAGGTAGGCAGGCCCTGGATATTCGACGGGAAGTAGTTCTTGCCCGACACCGGGATGCCCATGCGGAAGAAGCTCTTCATCAGCAGCCCGTTGGCGCTGGCCGAACCGGTGCCGTTGACGTTGGCGAGCTTGAGCGTGAAGTCGTTCACGCGCTGCGGCGCTGCTTTTCCGGGCATCCCGGCTCCTCGTCCGACGCGTAGGGAATCAGCACGCGGCTTTTCTGCATGTCCCAGGCCGCCGTCGGGCAGCGCTCGGCGCACAGTCCGCAATGCACGCAGAGGTTCTCGTCCTTCACCATGACCCGCGCCGTGTGCTTGAGCGGCGAGGAGACGAAGAAGGGCTGGTCCGGGTTGACGGCGGGATTCTTGACGCCTCCTCGCAACGTCTGCTCATCGGCATCCGGCAGGATCGCCAGGCAATCCACCGGGCAGATGTCGATGCAGGCGTCGCACTCGATGCACAACTTGGCGCTGAACACGGTCTGCACGTCGCAGTTCAGGCAGCGCTCGACCTCCTGGGCCGCCTGCTCCGCGGTAAAGCCGAGCTCCACCTCGATGTCGAGTTTCTCGAAGCGCTTCTTGAGCTCGACGTGCGGCACCAGGCGCCGCTCGCGCGGGTCGAAGTCGTTGTTGTAGGCCCACTCGTGCAGGCCCATCTTGCGCGGCTCCATGCGCAGCTGGCGCGGCCGGCGCGACTCCAGCGGGCGGCCCTCGCAGTGCAGGTGGATGGACACCGCGGCCTGGTGACCGTGCGCCACCGCCCAGATGATGTTCTTCGGCCCGAACGCCGCGTCGCCGCCGAAGTAGACGCCGGGGCGTGTCGAGGCGTGGGTGGTCGGGTCCACCACCGGCACCTCCCACTGGTCGAACTCGATGCCGAGGTCGCGCTCGATCCACGGAAACGCGTTCTCCTGGCCGATCGCCAGCACCACGTCGTCACAGGGATAGAGCTTCTCGCCGGCGACGCGCTGGCCGGTGATCCGCCCGCGCTCGTCGAGCTCGTATTCCATCAGCTCGAACAGCATGCCCGCCAGCTTGCCGGCCTCGAGCACGAAGGCCTTCGGCGAATGGTTGACGACGATCTCGACGTTCTCGGCCTCGGCGTCCTCGAGCTCCCAGTCGGAGGCCTTGAAGAAGCCGCGCGGCTTGCGCGCCATCACCTTCACGTCCTCGGCACCGAGCCGGAGCGAGCTGCGGCAGCAATCCATCGCGGTGTTGCCG
The DNA here is from genome assembly GCA_035444525.1 of Gammaproteobacteria bacterium. Taxonomy (GTDB): domain Bacteria; phylum Pseudomonadota; class Gammaproteobacteria; order Steroidobacterales; family XN24; genus XN24. Next base: position 10,602 of record DAOMOU010000023.1, read on the forward strand.
ACGCCGATGATCAGCACGCGCTTGCCGATCCGGTCGATGTGCCGGAAGGCGACCGACTCCAGCCAGTCGATGCCGATGTGGATGTTGGCCGCGGCCTCCTTGCGGCCGGGCAACTCGAGATCCTTGCCGCGGGGCGCGCCGCTGCCGACGAACACGGCGTCCCAGCCTTCCTCGAGCAGCGCCTTCATGCTCTCGATGCGGTGGCCGAGGCGGATCTCGGCGCCCATGCCCTCGATCACGCCGATCTCCTCGTCGAGCGTCTCGGCGGGCAGCCGGAAGGACGGGATGTTGGAGCGCATCAGGCCGCCGTGTTTCTGCAGGGCCTCGAAAATCGTCACCTCGTAGCCGAGCGGCAAGAGGTCGTTGGCGACCGTGAGCGAGGCGGGACCGGCGCCGATGCAGGCGATGCGCCGGCCGTTCTTTTGCTGCGGAATTTGCGGCAGCCGGTCGGCGATCTCGCCCTTGTGATCGGCGGCGACGCGCTTCAGGCGGCAGATCGCAACGGGCTTCGCCTCGACCCGCCCGCGCCGGCAGGCCGGCTCGCAGGGCCGGTCGCAGACGCGGCCCAGCACGCCCGGGAACACGTTGGATTCCCGGTTGACCATGTACGCGTCGGTGTAGCGCCCCTGGGCGATCAGCCGGATGTATTCCGGCACGTCGGTGTGGGCGGGGCAGGCCCACTGGCAGTCCACGACCCGGTGAAACCAGTCCGGGTGCTGGGTATCGGTTGGCTTCACGAGCCGTTGCGACCGGCCGCAGCAATGCTGCGCCGCTCGCTCTCCTCCTGTTCGCACCCGTCTGCTGCGGGCGTCAGCTGGGAAGATTAACCACTATCGCGCGGAAAGCAACAAAAAATCGGGGTCAGACACCAGTTTCCGAGTCGCCCGCTTCCGGCTCACGCGGCGGTCGGCCACCACGACGCCGACGCGCCGGACGAGCGGTGGCGGATTCCACCAGGGTCTTGAATTTCTCGGATCCGAGTACGAGCTCGCTGGCCAACGCGTCACGAATGTCGGCCAGCATCCCTTCGTCGAGCGCCTGCGAGCACAATCGACGATACGCCGCGCATCGCTGGTTGACCGTCGCGCGCAGCGCCAAGTATGTAGGGTGCGGCACGATCAGCGGGTCGGGCCAACCTAGCGCGTTAGCCGCAAAGCTCGACCACCGGTACTCGCCCGGACTTCGCACCATGTTCGCGCGCACGGGGTTCAGCTCGATGTACCGCATGCACGCCAGCAGGTAGCTGTCTGTCTCCACCAGGCTGGCGCGAAAGCGCCCGTCCCACAGCGTGCCGCTGCGCTCGTGGCGGTCGTTGAACCAGCGCACGTAACGGGACCCCAGCTTCTGCATCATGCGCGAAATGCCGCGGGATGTGCGTGGTGTCGCCAACAGGTGCACGTGGTTCGACATCAGCACCCACGCGTGCAGCTCGACGTCATGCGCATGGAGGGCCTCTTCCAGGTCGGCAAGATAGCGGCGACGATCCTCGTCGTCGCGGAAGCAGACTTGCCTGTTGTTGCCGCGCTGAACGACATGCTGGGGCAGGCCGACGACTTCGAACCGCGGCTTTCTCGCCATGCAACGTCACTCATGCAAGTGGATGTGCCTCCTTGCATGAAAACGTTGATGGGCGCACCAGGGTAGCCGGAGAAACCGGTGTCTGACCCCGGAAATTGGAAACGGGTGTCTGACCCCGGTTATTTGACGATGTCGAGGTACTCGGCGCCGCGCATCAGCGCGCGGAAACTGGTCTGGTTGACGTGCACGAGGTCCTCGTGGTCGCCGGCCTCGAAGTACACGTTGTCGGCATCGCGCAGGTGCGTGTCGACCACGGTGGGCACGCGGTAATCCGGCCCGAGCGGCGGGATGGCGCCCTTGTCGCAATCGTAGAACAGCGCGTCGAGCTGGTCCTCGGGCAGGAAATCGAGACCGGGACGGCGCAGCGTCGCACGCAGTCGGTCGAGGTCGAGGCGCTCGCTGGCGGGCACCACCGCGAGCAGCGGACCGATCTGGTCCTTGAGCACGACCGCCTTGGCCAGTTCGGCCGGGTCGACGTGCGCGGTGCGCGCGCTGCCCAGCGAGGTGCTGGTGTGGTGGTGACGGAGAATCTGGTAATCCACGCGCGTCAGGGACAGCGCGTAGTCCACGGTCTTGGCTAGGCTCATCGGAAGGCTCCGCCGCATGGGTACACGGCAATTATAGCGGCCCTGCCGGCAGCCATCTGGACTGGTTCCAGAGTCAGTCCCGGACTGGCGCCAGCGGCTCCACCCGGGCCGGCAAACGGCCGGCGGCCACCAGCTCCGCGAACTCCTCGCCGAGTCGCCGCGAGGCCTGCAGCGCGAACCGCCAGCGACGCAGTCGCTCCGCAGCGTCGAAATTCCAGAAGTCCTGCCGGTCGGGAATCTTCCCGCCCGGCAGGCCCGCAACGAAGGCGTCCGACGGGCACAGCACGACCGTGCGGTCCAGCGCGGCGGCGCCCGCGCGCCGCCATGGCAGCATCTTGTCGAACCAGCCCGGCACCACGTGCGGGTAGAAATGCGGGTAGAGCACCAGGCCGTCGCCGCCCGACAGGTCGCAGTTGAAGTGGTAGTCGATGATGCCGCCGTCGCGGTACAGGCCCGGCGGCGCCCCGGGGATCGCCGGTACGCCGCGCAGGACGAGGGGCACCGCCCCGGTGGCCATGACCGCCGGCGCCAGGTTGTCCGGTGACAGCGGCACGTTGACGGCGGGCAGGCGCCGCGGGTCCATGAAGGGCGGCGCGTCCCGCGGATCATGGAACAGGGTGCGCGCGAAGAACATCCGCACGGCGGCAGGCGAGACGATGTTCGCCATGGCGGCGGCGCCGAGCGCCAGCTTCTGCACCCACGGGGTCTCGACGGCGGCGACGCCGCGGGCCCGGTCCGCCACGATGTTCAGGCGCAGCAGCGGATGGGCAAGGATCTCGGTGACCCCGCGCTCGCCCAGCAGCGCGTCGAGGATGCCGGCCGTGACCCGGCTGACCTCCGCCGCGCTCGGATGCGCGCTGTAGCGCTGGTCCAGGTAGGCCTCCTCGAAGCGGGCGAAAGCCGCCAGGGGATCCGCTTGCGCATGGCAGCAGGACCGCCAGGCGCCGATCGACGACCCCACCAGAAACAGCTTGCTGCGGCGGCGCGCGACGAAATGCTCCGCCAGCGCGTGGTCCAGGCCGCACAGCACCAGCCACTTGGCGCCGCCGGATGCGCCCGCCATGACGCTGAAGGCATCCGGATCGAAGCCGTCCGCGCGCAGCAAGCTCAGCGCGGTGGGGCCGGCCAGGATTCTCAACGCGGGGGAGGACATCGCGCCAGAGGATACGGGGCCGTGGCCCGTTTTTCATCACGGGAATTGGGGACAGTCCCCAATTCGCCGGCGCAAGAATGGGGAATGACCCCGATTTGCTTTAGCATCCGGGCATGGTTGAAACGGGTTCCGCCGTCACGCTGACCTTCGTCGTGTACCTGATCGTCGTGCTGGCGATCGGCGTGGTGGCCTGGCGCAGCACGGCCAACCTGCGCGACTACATCCTCGGCGGGCGGCGCCTCGGCCGCTGGACCACGGCGCTGTCGGCGCAGGCCTCCGACATGAGCGGCTGGCTGCTGCTCGGTCTGCCGGGCTATGCCTACCTGGCCGGGCTGGAGTCGCTCTGGCTGGTCGGCGGGCTGCTGGTCGGCACCTGGCTCAACTGGCGGCTCACGGCAAGCCGGCTGCGCACCGCGACCGAGGCTTACGGCGACGCCCTGACCCTGCCGGAGTACCTGCAACGCCGTTTCGCGGATCCCTATGGCCTGTTGCGCTTGCTCGGCGCGGCCGTCGTGCTGCTGTTTTTCACCTTCTACACGGCGTCCGGGCTGGTGGCGGGGGGGAAGCTGTTCGAGGCCGTGTTCCACCTGCCCTACGTGTGGGCGGTGGCGGCCGGCGCGGGCGCGGTGCTGGCCTACACCTTCATCGGCGGCTTTCTCGCCGTCAGCTGGACGGACGCCCTGCAGGGCATGCTGATGCTGGTGGCGCTCGTGCTGGTGGCCTGCGTGGGCGTGGCGGTGACGGGCGGCTTCGATGGCCTGGCCAACGGTCTCGAAGCGGCCAACCCGGCGCTGTTGAGCGCCTTCACCGACTCCGCGGGCGCGCCGCTGACGTTCATCGCGGTAGCCTCGTTGCTCGGCTGGGGGCTCGGCTACTTCGGCCAGCCGCACATCCTCGCGCGCTTCATGGCGGTGCGCTCCGCCGGCGAGTTGACGGCGTCACGCCGCATCGCCGTCGGCTGGGTGACCATCGCGCTGCTGGCAGCCACCCTGGTCGGGCTGGCCGGCGCGGCCTGGCTGGACCCGCCGCTGCAGGGCGCCGACAGCGAAAAGGTGTTCATGGCCATGGCCGCGGCCTTGCTGCACCCGGTGGTCGCCGGGATCTGCCTGGCCGGGATTCTCGCGGCCGTGATGAGCACGGCCGATTCCCAGCTGCTGGTGGCCTCCTCGGCGGTGTCCGAGGACCTGTACCGCGACCTGCTGCGGCCGAACGCGGCGCCCGGCGAGCTGCTGTGGATCGGCCGCTTCGCCGTCATCGTGATCGCCATCGGCGCCTTCCTGCTCGCGCTCGACCCGGACAGCAAGGTGCTGGACCTGGTCGCGTACGCCTGGGCCGGGTTCGGCGCCTCTTTCGGCCCGACCATCCTCGCGTCGCTGTACTGGCGACGCATGAGCCTCGCCGGCGCCTACGCCGGTATTCTCACCGGCGGCGTCACGGTGGTGGTCTGGCGTTCGCTGTCGGGCGGTGTGTTCGACCTCTACGAGATCGTCCCGGGCGTGCTCCTGTCGGCGCTGGCGGTGGCGATTTTCGGTCGCCTGGGCAAGCCCGCGCCGATGCCGGGGTCCTGATGTAATTGGGGAATGCCCCCAATTCCATCAGGCGAGCGCGAGCAGCCACGCGGCCACGAGCGCGCCGACGGCGGCCAGCCCGGCGAACGCCTGGACGACGGCGCGCTGCAACACCGCACGCGGGATGAACGCGGCCAGCCAGCCGGCTCCGAGGCCCGCTGCGAAGCCCCAGATGTGGGCGCCGACATCCGTGCGCTCGCCGCCGGCGCCGGTGTAAGCCAGCAGCGCGACGGCGGCGACGATCGGCCCGAAGCGATAGATCCAGCCCTGCACACTGTGGCGGCGCCCGGCCCAGCCCAGCGAGCCGAGCAGCCCGAGCGCGGCGAACACCGCGGTCGATGCGCCGATGGCGCGATGCCCCGGTCCCAGGATCAGGACGTTCACGACGTTGCCCAAGGCGCCGGCCAGCAGGACCAGCAGCCAGGCGATGCCGGAGCCGAGGTAGCGACCGGAAAAGCCGCCGAACAGCCCGCCGAAGAAGATGTTGGCGGCCAGGTGCTCCAGGTCCGCATGCAGCGTCAGCGCGGTCAGCGCGCGCCACCACTCGCCGGCCCGCATCGCGGCGCCGTCGATCCGCCCGCCCGTCAACCAGTCCCGGTCGAAGGCGAAATTCGCCACCGCCAGCGCCACCAGCGTCACCACCAGCACGTAGCCGGCGACGCCGCGCAGGCCGCCGCCGAGCGGCTGGCGCGGCGGCGCCTCCGGCTGGACGCGATTCTCGGCCCGCCAGGCGTCGATCTC
>DAOMOU010000024.1:0-16115 GCA_035444525.1 Gammaproteobacteria bacterium
CGCGCGAACCAGGGCCGACAGCCCGACCCGTTCGAGCATGGCGAGCGCCTGCTCGCGCAGGGTCTTCTCCGGCAGGCCGGCCGCGTCGTCTTCCTGACCGGCTCCGGCGTCTCGGCGGAAAGCGGCGTGCCGACGTTCCGCGACGAGATGACCGGCCTGTGGGCGCGCTACAGGCCCGAAGAACTGGCGACGCCCGAGGCCTTCCGGCGCGATCCCATGCTGGTGTGGAACTGGTACCGGGAACGTCGCCGTCACGTCGCCGCGGCACGACCCAACCCTGCACACCACGCCATCGCACGGCTGCAGGAGGCCCTGCCCGGCTCGCTGCTGGTCACCCAGAACGTCGACGGCCTGCACCAACGCGCGGGAAGCCATGACGTCGTCGAGTTTCACGGCAACCTGTTTCGCAACCGTTGCCGTGAATGCGGCCATGAGACCCTGCACCCCGACCCGGAGCTGGAAAGCCCGCCGGCCTGCCCGCGCTGCGGCCACCCGATGGGCCCGGGCGTGGTGTGGTTCGGGGAGGCCATTCCTGACGACGCCCTGAAGCAGGCCTGGCGCGCCTCAGCCGTCGCCGACGTGTTCTTCTCCATCGGCACCTCCGGGCTGGTGTTTCCCGCCGCGCAGCTGGTGGAGGTGGCGCGCTGGGGAGGCGCGGTGATCGTCGAGGTGAATACCGCGGACACCGCGTTGAGCTCCTCGGCCGACTATGTCCTGCGCGGTCCGGCGGGCGTCATGATGCCGCGCCTGCAACAGCAGCTAGGTTCTTGAAACAACATTAGAATTCCGACGTAACTAAATGGCGGGGTTGAGTTAACTTGACGGAACCCTGGGCATCCACGTGGCGAGGCGCGCTTGGACCGGGCCTCCTGATGGCCGGCGCCGCCGTCGGGGTCTCGCACCTGGTGCAGTCGACCCGTGCCGGCGCGGATTACGGCCTGCTGCTGATTCCCGTGGTGCTCCTGGCCTGCCTGTTGAAATATCCTTTCCTGGAGTTCGGGCCGCGCTATGCAGCGGCGACCGGCGAGGACCTGCTGGTCGGCTACCGCCGTCTCGGGCGTTGGGCACTGGGGCTCTTTGCGCTGGTGACAGTCGGCACGATGTTCATCGTGCTGGCCGTCGTCACCCTGGTGACCGCCGGGCTGGCAGGTCTCGTGCTCGGCCTCGACGCGCCAGTCGCCGTCATCTCGGCGGGGATCCTGGCAGCCTGCGTGCTGTTGCTTGCGCTGGGCAATTACCGGGGCCTCGACCTGGCGATGAAGTTACTGATGGGCGCGCTGGCCGTCTCCACGCTTAGTGCCGTGCTGCTGGCCATCGGCCGCCAGCCGGACTGGAGCGGCATCAGCGGCGTCGCCGCCGCGCCGCGCCTGCTGACGGCCGGCGGCGTGGCGTTCCTGCTCGCCCTGGTGGGCTGGATGCCGATCCCCGTCGAGGTCGCGGCCTGGCATTCGCTCTGGACGCGGGAGCGAGCGCTGCAGACCGGCCGGCCACCGAGCGTCCGGCATGCGATTCTCGACTTCCGCATCGGCTTCGTCGGCGCCACCGTGCTGGCCTGTGCGTTCCTGCTTCTCGGTGCGCTGCTGATGCACGCCAGCGGCCTGCGTTTCGCGGATTCCGCCGCGGGTTTTTCCGCGCAGCTGGTGGACCTCTATGCGCGCAACCTCGGCGAATGGAGCCGGCCGCTGATCGCGGTCGCCGCGCTCAGCACCATGTTCAGCACCACGCTCGCGGTGGCGGACGCCTACCCGCGCGTGCTGGCGGCGATCCTGGACGCAGCGCGCCACGGGATGGATGCCGCGGCGCGCCCGGCCGGCGCGGGCCGGCGACGCTATCTTGCGGCGCTGCTCATTGTCAGCGGCGGTGCACTGCTGATCCTCCACCAGGCAGGTGCTGCCTTCACGCGGCTGATCGATTTCGCGACCACCCTTTCCTTCCTGTCCGCCCCCCTGTTGGCCTGGATCACCTTGCGTGCAGTGACCGGGCCCCACATGCCGCCGGCCGCACGACCGGGAACGCGGTTGCTGTGGTTGGCACGGCTCAGCCTGGCATTCGGGATCGCTTTCTCGATCACCTGGCTGCTCTGGCTGCTGCTCGGCTGACGACGGGCTCAGGCCGAGTCGTAGCTCACCCAGGCCGGCACATCGCTCCAGGCTGCGCGCAGGCGCTGCTCGGCGGCCTCGTAGTCCGGGTCCAGGCGCGCCACCAGTCGCCAGAAGGCGCGCGAGTGGTCCAGGTGCCGGGTGTGCGCCAGCTCGTGCAGCATGAGGTGGCGCACCAGCGGCGGCTCGAGGAACAACAGCGCGCAGTTGAGGCTGATGGCGTGCTTCGCGGAACAGCTGCCCCAGCGAGACCGCTGCCGCCGCACGGTGACGCTGTGGTAGGCGAGCCCGGTCTCGGCACTGACGCGCGCCAGCCAGGGCGCCAGGGTCTCCCGCGCCCGCCCCTTGAGCCAGGCGCGCAGCTGCTGCCTGCGCAGCTGGTCGTTGTCGGGTCCGCTGACCCGCAGTTGGCCACCATCGGGCGAGCGCTCGGCGTGCAGCCGCCGCGGGCCGTCGGCATACTCGATCTTCCAGCGTTCCCCGAGCGCCGGCAACCGGATCTCTGCAGGTGGCGCGAAGCCACCGTCGCCGTGCAGCGAGCGGAAGTGTCCGCGCGCCTTCGCGATCCAGCCGGCGTGGCTGCGCACGAACTCACGGATGCTGCGCTCGCCGGCGCGCAGCGGTGCGACGACCTCCACTGCGCCGTGCGGAAACACCCTGAGCGCCAGCCGGCGGGCCCGCGCGCTGCGCCGGACCACTACGGAATCCGCGCCGTCCAGCAGGCCGAGCTGTTCCGCGGCCGCGCTCACAGGCGGGCGGCGAGCCGGGTCGCCTGGTCGATGGCGCGCTTGGCGTCGAGTTCGGCCGCCTCGAGCGCACCGCCCACCCGATGGACCGTCACGCCACTGCCCGCCAGCTCGCCCGCCAGCTTGTCGAGCGGCTCCTGGCCCGCGCACAGCACGACGTTGTCCACCTCGAGCAGGCGTTCAGCACCGTCGACCTCGATACGCAAGCCGCCGGCTTCGACACCGAGATAGCGGACGCCGGGAAGCATCGTCACGCCGCGGCGTTGCAGTCCGAGCCGGTGGGCCCAGCCGGTGGTCTTGCCGAGCCCGCGGCCGGGCTTGCCCTGCTTTCTCTGCAACAGCCAGATCTCCCGCCCGGACTTTGCCGGCTGCGGAGCGACGCCTTCCACACCGCCGCGAACCGACATCGAGCCGTCGATGCCCCATTCCTCGTTGTAGCCGGCGACCGCGTCATCACCGGACTCGCCGTGCGCCAGGAAGGTCGCGACGTCGAAGCCGATCCCGCCGGCGCCGATGATCGCCACCCGCCGCCCGATCTCGCGCCGCCCCAGCAGCACATCGATGTACGACACCACGGACGGCTGGTCCAGGCCGGCGATATCCGGGACCCGCGGCACCACGCCGGTTGCGACGATCACCTGGTCGAAGTTGCCGGCGGCCAGTTCATCGGCCGTCGCAGCATGGCCGAGGCGGACCTCGACGCCGGCAATGTCCAGGCGCCGGCGGAAATATCGCAGCGTCTCGGAAAACTCCTCCTTGCCGGGCACGCGGCGCGCCAGCTGGAACTGGCCGCCGATTTCCGGCGCCGCCTCGAACAGCGTCACGCGGTGGCCACACTCTGCCGCGGTGGTGGCGGCCGCCAGGCCGGCAGGGCCGCCGCCGACCACCGCGATGTTCAACGGCGTCGCCGCGGGCCGGATCACCAGCTCGGTCTCGTGGCAGGCGCGCGGGTTGACCAGGCAGCTGGAACGCTTGCCGGCGAAAGTGTGATCGAGGCAGGCCTGGTTGCAGGCGATGCAGGTGTTGATCTCGTCGGCGCGTCCCTCCGCCGCCTTGCGCACGAACTCCGGGTCGGCGAGGAACGGCCGCGCCATGCTCACCATGTCGGCCTCGCCGCGCGCCAGGATGCCCTCGGCGACCTCCGGCGTATTGATGCGGTTGGTGGCCACCACCGGCACCGACAGCGCCTCGCGCAAGCGCCCGGTCACCCAGCTGAAGGCCGCGCGCGGCACCAGCGTGGCGATGGTCGGGATGCGCGCCTCGTGCCAGCCGATGCCGGTGTTGACCAGCGTCGCGCCGGCCGCGGCGACCGCCCGGCCGAGCTTGACCACCTCGTCCCAGTCGCTGCCGCCGTCGACCAGATCGAGTGCCGACAACCGGTAGATGACGATGAAATCCGTACCGACCGCCGCGCGCACGCGGCGTACGATCTCCACCGGGAAGCGGCAGCGACGGTCGAAATCACCGCCCCAGGCGTCATTGCGCCGGTTGGTCCGCGCGGCAATGAACTCGTTGATGAGGTAGCCCTCCGAGCCCATGATCTCGACGCCGTCGTAGCCGGCCTCGCGTGCCAGCGCCGCGCAGCGCGCGAACGCGTCGATCTGCGACTCCACGCCGCGGGCGCTGAGGCCGCGCGGCTTGAACGGCGAGATCGGCGACTTGAGCGGCGACGGCGCCACCGCCAGCGGATGGTAGGCATAGCGGCCGGCATGCAGGATCTGCATGCAGACGCGCCCGCCGGCCGCGTGGACCGCATCCGTGACGAGTCGGTGGCGCGGCACCTCGCGGCGCGCGGACAGCTTGCCGGCGAACGGCGCGACCCAGCCGGCGATGTTCGGCGCAATGCCCCCGGTCACGATCAGCCCCGCGCCGCCGGCGGCGCGCTCGGCCAGGTAGGCGGCCAGCTTCGGATAGCTGGCGGCGCGATCCTCGAGCCCCGTGTGCATCGAGCCCATCAGCACGCGGTTGGGCAGGGTGGTGAAACCGAGATCGAGCGGGGACAGGAGGTGCGGATAGGAATTCATCAGGTGGTCCTGGCGGGAAACGCGGCGACTATACCCGTGCGGCGGGCGCCGGCCAATGCATGGCGATGCCCAAGGCCGGCGGCGCTTGATGTACCATTTGGCGCATACCGGAGCGCCCGATGACCCGTATATCCATCACCGACTACGCTTTCCTGTTGACCGAGACGGCCGACAGCCCGCGCCACGTGGGTTCGCTGCAGATCTTTCGCCCGCCGGAAGGCTATGAGGGCGACTTCGTCGGCGACCTGATTGACGAGTTGCGGCGCCACAAGGTCGGCGAGCCCTTCAACCAGCGGCTCAAGGTGTCGCTGACGGGCATGGCGCAGTGGGTGCCGGATCACAATTTCGACCTGGACTACCACGTGCGGCGCTCGGCACTGCCCGCGCCCGGCAGCCGGCGGCAGCTGGCGGACCTGGCGTCCCGCCTGCATGCCTTCATGCTGGATCGCGAACACCCGCTGTGGGAGCTGCATTTCGTCGAAGGCCTCGACGACGGCTGCTTCGCCGTCTACACGAAGATTCACCACGCCTACTGCGACGGCGCGACGCTGGTCCGCATGGCCATCGGCGCGCTGAACGCCGACCCGGACGACATGCAGGTGCGCGCGTTCTGGGAAATGGGCAAGAGCGAGTCCGCCGGCCACCCGGAGCGGGACATCCGCGCGGCGCTCGCCGGCCTGGGCGGCGGCATCAAATCGGCGCTGGTGATGGGCAAGGAGCTTTCCGGCATCGCCGGCAAGATGGCGCTCGACCGCCTGGGCTTCGGCAAGTCGGCGCTGGAAGTGCCGTTCACCGCGCCGCGCACCGCGCTCAACGGGCACATCACCCGCGCTCGGCGGATCGCCGGCGGCAGCCTGGAAATCGACCGGCTCAAGGCCGTGGCGCGCGCCACCGGCACCACCATCAACGACGTGATCGTCACGATCTGCGACATCGCGCTGCGCCGCTACCTGGCGCGCTACGCCGAGCTGCCGCGCAGCCCGCTGGTGGCGCAGCTGCCGGTCAACCTGCGCCGTCCCGGCGAGACCTCGTCGACCAACATCCTCGGCATCATCCCGGTGCGCCTGGCGGGCGTCAGCCGCAATCCGCTCAAGCGCCTGCGCGAGGTGCATCGCTCCACCTCCGAAATGAAGGACGCCCTGTTCGCGCTGTCGCGCGAGACGGTGATGGCCTACACGCTGCTGATCCAGGGCGCGGCGGTGGTCGGCGACTTGCTGCATGTCTCCGGCATGGTGCCGCCGGCGGGCAACATCCTGATCTCCAACCTGCCGGGCTCGCCCGTCAAGCTCTACTTGCGCGGCGCGCGCCTCGAGGAAATCTTTCCCATCTCCACCATTCCGCCCGACATGGTGATGAACATCACCGTGTTCAGCTACGCGGGGCAGATGTTCTTCGGCATGATCGCCGGCTACGAGGCGATGCCGCACCTGCCCGAGATGCGCAGCTACATGCACGAGGCGCTCGAGGCGCTCGAGCAGGAAGTCGAGGCGGTGCTGGCCGCCACGCCGGAGGTTGACCCGCACGCCGCCGGCGGCCCGGCCGGCGCCGTCGCCGGCAGCGGCAAGGCCCCGTCTCCCGCGCCGGCCGGCGGCCCGCGCAAGAAGCAGGTGAAGAAGTCGCCGACCGTCAAGCGTGCCGGCGCCAGGCCCGCGGCCAAGAAGGCGCAGGCCGCCAAGAAGCCGCGCACCCGCAAGGCGGGCGCGAGGAAGGCCGCCGCCGCCAAGCAATGAACCTGGTCGACATCGGGGTCAACCTGGCCCACGACAGCTTCGATGCCGACCGTGCGGCGGTCCTGGAGCGCGCCCGCGAGGCCGGCGTGACCCGCATGATCGTGACCGGCAGCACCCTGCAGTCGAGCCGGGCCGCGTTGCGGCTCGCGCAGGCCGACGACGCGCTGTTCGCCACCGTTGGGGTACATCCCCACCATGCCGCGGAACTGGATGATGCGCAGTTCGCCGAGCTCGCCACGCTTGCCACGCAGCCGGGCGCGGTCGCCGTCGGCGAATGCGGGCTGGATTTCTTCCGCGATTTCTCGCCGCGCGACCGGCAGGAGGAAGCCTTTCGCCGCCAGCTCGAACTCGCGATGCAGACCGGGCTGCCGGTGTTCCTGCACCAGCGCGATGCGCACGAGCGCTTCACGGCCATCCTCGACGAGTGCGGTGCGCGGCTGCCGGCCGGGGTGGCGCACTGTTTCACGGGCGGGCCGGCGGAGCTGGCCGATTACCTCGATCGTGGCCTGTACGTGGGAATCACCGGCTGGATCTGCGATGAGCGGCGCGGCGATGCGCTGCGCACGGCGGCGCGCCACCTGCCGCTCGATCGCGTCATGGTCGAGACCGATGCGCCCTACCTGCTGCCCCGCGATCTCGAGCCGAAGCCGCGCACGCGGCGCAACGAGCCGATGCACCTGCCGCACGTGCTGCATGCGCTGGCGAAGCTGATGGGCGTGGCGCCGCAACGGCTGGCCGAAGCCAGCACCCGCAACGCGGAGTCGCTGTTTCGTCTCTAGTACAATACTGGCTTGAACCCGTTCGGGCCTCACGGAGCAGATGCATGGACAATGCCAGGATTCTCGATTTCACCGCGCGCGTCTGGGACGAGAGCATCGTACCCACGCTATGCGACTACATCCGCATCCCCAACAAGTCGCCGAGCTTCGATCCCCAGTGGGAGCAGCACGGCCACATGGACGAGGCGGCGGAGCTGCTCGCGCAGTGGTGTCGCAATCAACCGGTCAAGGGCATGTCCGTGGAGATCGTCCGGCTGAAAGGTCGCACGCCGGTGCTGTTCATCGAAATCGAGGGCAGCAACGACGACACCGTGCTCCTGTACGGCCACCTCGACAAGCAGCCGGAGTTCGACGGCTGGAGCAACGGACTTTCGCCCTGGGAGCCGGTGATCCGCGACGGCAAGCTGTACGGGCGCGGCGGCGCGGATGACGGCTACGCCGTGTTCGGCTCGCTGACGGCGATTCGCGCCCTGCAGGAGCAGGGCCTGCCTCATGCACGCTGCGTCGTGCTCATCGAGGGTTGCGAGGAAAGCGGCAGCTTCGATCTGCCCTACTACATCGACCACCTGGCCGACCGCATCGGCACACCCAGCCTGGTCGTCTGCCTCGACGCCGAATGCGGCAACTATGAGCAGCTCTGGTGCACGACCTCCCTGCGCGGCAACCTGGTCGGAACGCTCAAGGCGGCGGTGCTGACGGAGGGCGTGCACTCGGGCGGCGCCAGCGGCATCGTCCCCTCGAGCTTTCGCGTGCTGCGCCTGCTGCTCGATCGCCTGGAGGACCCGGCCACCGGCGAAAGCCGGCTGCCGGAACTGCGCGGCGAGACCCCGCCGGCGCGCAAGCAACAGGCGCTCGCGGCGGCCGAGGTGCTGGGCGAAGGCGTCCACCGGCGTTTTCCGTGGGCCGGCGGCACCCGCCCGGTGGCCACCGATCCAGTGGAACTGCTGCTGAACAACACCTGGCGCCCCACCCTGTCGGTGACCGGCGCGGACGGGATGCCCAGCATTGCCATGGCCGGCAACACGCTGCGCCCGTGGACCGCCGTCAAGCTGTCCTTCCGCCTGCCGCCCACGCTCGACCCGAAACTCGCTGCGGACACCGTCAAGAAGACACTGGAAAATGACCCGCCGCTCGGCGCACGGGTGGAATTCAAGGTCGATTCGTCGATGGGCGGCTGGAACGCGCCGGCCGTGGCGCCCTGGCTGGCGAAGTCCATGCAGGAGGCCTCACAGGCATTCTTCGGCAAGCCCGCGCTGTACATGGGCACGGGCGGCAGCATCCCGTTCATGGGCATGCTGGGAGAGAAATTCCCGGGGGTGCAGTTCCTGGTCACCGGCGTGCTGGGACCGAACTCCAACGCGCACGGGCCGAACGAGTTTCTGCACATCGAAAAGGGCAAGCGGGTCACGGCCTGCGTGGCACGCGTACTGGCGGATCATTTCCGCCGCGCCCGGCTGGCGGACGCCGCATAGCGCGACCGCGAGCTGCGCTCAGATCGGCCGGGCCGCCGCGCTGAGCACGTCCCACGCCTCGCGCAGCGCGTCAGGCGGGCGTGACTTGCCGCGCGCCGGGAACTCGGCCAACAGGTCGGCCGGCAACACGACGCCGGGCGGGTTGTCGCCGGAGATCTGCACCGGCCCGACCAGCAGCACCCGCCCGTCGACCGGCACCCGCGGCACCAGGGCGTGCACTGCGTGACGCCGCGCCCGCATGCCGGGCAGCGGGTTGTCGATGACCTTGCGCCGCGCGCCGTCGAGCACCGTCCAGCGCTCCAGCTGCTCGCCCCAGAACAAGGTCCCCGCGGCGCGGCGGACCTCCAGCACGAGAATCCCACGGGCGGTCAGCAGCGCCAGGTCGAGGTGAATCTCGCCGTCCACGTCGTCCGGGATCACGACATCCGCCAGCTGCCGCCAGGCGATCCTGCGCAGCAGCACCTCCAGGCTTTGGCGGCGGCGCAGGAACACGACCAGGCCGACCACCAGCAGCAGCGCCGCCAGCAGTGCCAGTCCGCCGCCGAGCCAGGCGTTCGGCGCGGCGTTCACGACGCCCCGCCTTCGCGACCCTTCTGCCGCAGGATCTGACGCGTCCGGATGCTGTCGATGGTGAACACCGCGAGGCCACTCCAGATGAGCACGAAGGTGACCGCCCAGGCCAGGGTGAACGGCTCGCTGTAGACGAGCGTTGCAAGCAGGAAGGTCAAGGTGGGGGCAAGGTACTGAAAGAAACCCACCGTGATCAAGGGCAGGCGCCGCGCCGCCTCGGCGAACCACAGCAGCGGCAGCAGGGTCACGGGCCCCGCGAAGATCAGCAGCACCGTGGTGCGCAGGTCGCTGCCGAAGGCGGACTCGCCCTGCACACCGAACCAGCCGAGCGCCAGCAGTGCCAGCGGCGCCACCAGCAGGGTCTCGACGAACAGTGCCGCCATCGCCGGCAGGCCGAGACGTTTGCGGATCAGGCCGTAGAAGCCGAAGCTGAACGCCAGGGTGAGCGAAATCCAGGGCAGCCCGCCCAGCTCGAAGGCGAGGCTCGCGGTGCCGAGCGCCGCCAGTGCGACGGCGAGGGTCCGGCCACGGCCGAGCCGCTCGCCCAGGAACAGCATGCCCAGCAGCACGTTCACCAGCGGATTGATGTAGTAGCCCAGGCTGGTGGCCATGACCTGGTCGGAGACCACCGCGTAGATGTAGATCAGCCAGTTGGTGCTGACCAGCGCTGCGGTCAGGGCCAACGCCCGCAAGGTCCGCGGGTTGGCCAGGGCACTGCGCACCGCGGGCCAGGCGCTGACCAGGCTGACGAACAACGCGCCGAACACGACGCTCCAGACGACCCGGTGCGCCAGCACCTCCACCGGCGGCACGTGGGGCATGAGCTTGTAGTAAACCGGGGTCAGACCCCAGAAGCCGAAGGCCGCGATCGCGTACAGCGATCCGACGCGACGCTCCGCGGGCACCGGCTCAGCCTTCCCTGACGATGCGCGCGCCGGGAGCGTCCGGGCTTGAGACCCAGGTCTCGGTGGCAACGCCGAGCTCGGCGAAGCTCCGCGTGAAGGCCTCGGCGACCGCCGGCGCCCCGGCCGTGAGCGTCCACGCAAACACCGACGGACCGCTGCCCGACAGCGACCCACCCAGCGCCCCCGCGGCGCGCGCCGCGGCCAGCGCCTGGTGCGCGCCGGGCACGAGCCCGGCCCGCTGCGGCCAGATGATCTCGTCCTGCAGGCAACGCGCCACCTGCTCGAGGTCATTGCGCAGGCAGCCGGCGATGAAACCGCCCAGCCACGCGGACTGGCGCACCCAGCTGTCCAAGGACACGGTGGGCGAGAGAATCCGCCGGGCGTCGCGGGTCCGAACTTCCAGCGCCGGATGGCACAATACGCAGGCGATTCCCGCGGGGACCGGCAGCCGCGTGCAGCGCGGCGGCCTGCCCGGCTCGGTGAGCACCAGCCCGCCCAGCAGCGAAGCGGCGGCATTGTCGGGGTGCCCGGCGCCGCTGGCCGCGTTTTCGCCCTCCAGTGCGTAGTCGAGCAGGGTCGAGTGATCGAGCCCCAGGGACCACAACTCGTTGGCGGCGACCACCGCCGCGACCGCCGAGGCCGCGGAGCCGCCCATCCCCGAGCCCAGCGGGATGCCCTTGTGGAGCGACAGCTCGACGCCGGTGGATATGCCGTGCTCCGCGGCCATGCGCAGCAGCGGGCGCGCGGCGGAATTGGCCTCCGGCGCCCGCGGCAGCTCGGTGAGCCGGCCGCTGATGCGCGTGACGACGATGCCCGGCGCGGTACGGCGGTGCAGCGTGACGGTATCGCCGACGCCCTCGATGGCATGGCCGAGCACGTCGAAACCGACGCCGACGTTGCCGACCGAGGCGGGTGCGAATGCTGTCACGCTATCCATTGCGAATCCCGAGGCGACGGTCCTCAAACCGTAATTTTGCCATGGCAGCGTGTTGGCGGCGGCAGGTGGCGAAAAAAAAGAACCCGCCGGGAAGGCGGGATCAACGCGCGGCGTCATCTTGCTTGTTGGTTTGGTGTCGCCGGCGAGTGGCGTTCACATTACCCCCCTTCCCCGCCGAATGCAATTTGACGCCCGTCACTCAACATTTGCCGCGGACTGCGGCAAGATGGCAACAACAGGCAGGGAAACCCAGATGGCCCAGACAGCAGAAAATCCGACCGTTCCTGCGCCGACGCCCGCGCCCGTCGACCTCGATTCGCCCGAGTGGTTCCTCAATCGCGAACTCACCTGGCTGGCGTTCAACCGGCGCGTCCTGCATGAAGCCGAGGATCCGCGCACTCCGCTGCTGGAGCGGATCAAGTTCCTCGCCATCGTCAGCTCGAACCTGGACGAGTTCTTCATGAAGCGGGTCGGCGGGCTCAAGCAGCAGCTCGGTGCCGGCGTCCAGGAGCTGTCGGTGGACGGTCGCACGCCCGAGCAACAGCTCAAGGAATGCGAGGCCGAGGTCCGCGCCATCAAGGACCGCAAGGATGCGCTGTTTCCGGAATTGCACGCGCTGCTGCAGGGGGCGGGTATCCGCCTGAGCCGCTACGCGGAGCTCACCGAGGACGAGCGCGCCGGCCTGCGCACCTGGTTCCTGGAGAACATCTATCCCCTGCTCACGCCCATCGGCATGGACCCGGCCCACCCGTTCCCCTTCATTTCGAACCTCTCCCTCAACCTGCTGGTGACCATCAACCGCGCCGCGGGCGCGCGGGGGCCGCGCCTGGTGCGCATCAAGGTGCCGGTCGGCGGCGGCATCCCGCGCCTCATCCGCATCGGCGAGCAGGCGCACTTCGTGCCGCTGGAAGACATCATCGCGCACAACCTCGACCAGTTGCTGCCGGAGCTCGACATCGAGCGCTGCGACCTGTTCCGGGTGACGCGCAACGCCATCGTGGAACGCTACGAGGAACAGGCCAACGACCTGCTGCAGGTCATCGAGGCGGAGCTGCGCGACCGCAAGTTCGCGCCCACGGTGCGGCTCGAGGTCAGCGAAGGCATGCCGCCGGTCCATCGCGGCATGCTGGCCGCCGAACTGGGCCTGGACGAGTCCACCGACGTATTCGAGGTGGACGGCCTGATGCAGCGCCGGGATCTGCTCGAGCTGCTGGCGCTGGACCGTCCGGACCTCAAGGACTCGCCCCATCACCCCATCGAGCACCCGAAGCTGGTCGACGCCCCGAACATCTTTCACCTGATCCGCAGCAGCGGCCCGATCCTGCTGCAGCACCCCTACGAGTCCTTCACGACCTCGGTCGAGCGATTCCTCAGGGAAGCCAGCCAGGATCCCAAGGTGCTGGCCATCAAGATGACCCTGTACCGCACCGCCCGCAAGTCGAAGATCATCGAGTACCTGATCGACGCCGCCGAAAACGGCAAGCAGGTGGCGGTGGCGGTCGAACTCAAGGCACGCTTCGACGAGGAGGCCAACGTACGCTGGGCCAACTCGCTGGAGGAAGCCGGCATTCACGTCTCCTACGGCGTCATCGGGCTGAAGACGCACGCCAAGGTGATCTTCGTGCTGCGACGCGACTATGACGGGTTGCGGCGCTACGCGCATTTCGGCACCGGCAACTACCACTCGGGCACGGCGCGCCTCTACAGCGATCTCGGGCTGCTCACCAGCGACCCGGTGCTGGGCTCGGATCTCACCGAGTTGTTCAACTTCCTCACCACCGGCTACGTCGCGAACCGCCGCTACCGGAAGCTGCTGCCGGCGCCCACCCACCTCAAGCGCGCGCTGCTGGAGCGTATCGAGCGCGAGATCGCTGCGCATCGGCCCGATGAGCCGGGCCGCATCCAGTTCAAGACCAATGCGCTGGAAGACGGCGAGATCGCCAAGGCGCTGTACCGGGCTTCCATGGCCGGGGTGCAGGTGGACCTCATCGTGCGCGACAGCTGCCGGGTGCGCGCCGGCGTGCCCGGCGTGTCAGAGAACATCCGCGTCGTCAGCATCGTCGGCAGGTTCCTCGAACATGCGCGGATCTACTATTTCCGCAACGGCGGCCAGGAGGAGTATTTCATCGGCTCGGCCGACTGCATGAAGCGCAACCTCGAGGCGCGCGTCGAGACGGTCGTGCCCGTCGAAGACCCGGATTGCCAGCGCGCCCTGCGCGAAATCCTGGATACCCAGCTGAACGACCAGCGCAGCGCCTGGGACATGCAGCCGGACGGCAGCTACGTGCAGCGCACGCCTGGCGAGGGTAACGACGATCGCGGCGCGCAGGAAGCCCTGATCGGCCTGGCCCAGAAGCGGGCCAGGGCCACCAGCCGGAAGAAACTCGGGGGACGCGGCAAGCGCCGGGCGCGGCTGCTCGGCTAAAAGTCCATCAGCATGTTGGCGTTGCGCGCCAGCTTGTGCTTTTCCTGCTCCGCGCGGCTGCGCAGGTTGCTGAACAGCGCCTTTTGCTCGGGCGTGCCGCTCTTGGCCTCGAGGCGCACGTAGAGCTGTTCAAACCACTCGGCAATTTCCAGCGCAAGCTCGAGCAGCTTGTCGGGGGTGGCGTCCGGTGTCAGGCCCGCGGCAAGCCGCGCGCGCACCGCCGTGTCGTCGACAGTGAACGGATCCCACTCCTTGAGCGAGCGGTCCTTCGAGCCGTGCGCGAAGCTGCGCACCGCTTCCGCCATGCGCGTCTCGCGTCCGGCCATGTAATCGAGCAACAGGGTGCTGCGCCGTTCGGCGATGCGCTCTCCCAGCTCCGCGTAGGCATGCGCGATGTCTTCGTGGAATCGCTCCACGAAGCCCAGCACTTCACCGGTCTGGTCGAATCTCATCGCCGCCTCTCCTTGCTCACTTTTTCTCCAGGGCCATGTCCTGGAACGCCTGCAGCACATCGTGCAGGCTGATGTTGCCGACTACCCGTCCATTCTTCAGCACCGGCATGCCGCGATGGTAGAACCGGCCGTCGCGATGGTACAGCCGCGCAATGTCCATGATGCTGTCGTCTTCGTCGACTGTTTCGAACTCCGTGCACATGAAGTCGCGCACCTTGCCGGCCCGCGAGCCGTGATAGCCCGCCTGCATGGCTGCCGCCAGGCAATCGGTCTCGGCGAGCACGCCCACCAGGTTGCCGAGCCGGTCGATCACCGGCCCGCCGGAGATGCCGTGCTCAACCAGCAGCCCCACCGCATCGAGCACTTCCATGTCCGGCGAGAAGCGGATCAGGTTGCGGGACATGTAATCGCGCGCCATGACTCCCATGCCCGGCTACCTCTCAGCTCGCCGAACGGCGCCGCGCGCAAGGCCGGCGACAGGCCCCGCCGCAGTCGGATTCGATGCCCGCAACCTGGTTGAGCCCGCCACAGCTGCCTTCGATCCGCCGCCGCCCGAGCATCACGCCGATCGACATGGCGCCGATGGCGGTCGCGAAAAGTGTGAATGCCAGCAGGAACGTCGCCACGTTTCAGCCTCCGAAGTCGTCCAGCAGGATGTTTTCTTTCTCGACGCCCAAATCGTGCAGCATCTTCAGCACGGCCTGGGTCATCATCGGCGGCCCGCAGATGTAGTACTCGATGTCTTCCGGAGCCGGATGATCGCGCAGGTAATTCTGGTACAGCACCTCGTGGATGAAACCGGTGTCGCCCTGCCATTCGTCTTCCGGCAACGGGTCGGAGAGCGCGATATGCCAGGTGAAATTCTCGTGCTTGCGGGCCAACTCCTCGAATTCCTCATGGTAGAACATCTCCCGCCGGCTGCGGGCGCCGTACCAGAAGCTCATCTTGC
This sequence comes from Gammaproteobacteria bacterium, assembly GCA_035444525.1. Lineage (GTDB taxonomy): Bacteria > Pseudomonadota > Gammaproteobacteria > Steroidobacterales > XN24 > XN24. The sequence continues at coordinate 15,089 of DAOMOU010000024.1, forward strand.
GATCGCTGCCGAGCCGCTTGAGCTGATCGAAAATGTGTGCGCGCATCGGCGCCATGCCGGCGCCGCCACCGATGAACACCATCTCAGCCTTCGTCTTCTTTGCGAAGAATTCACCGTAAGGTCCGGAAATAGTTACGTAATCCCCTTCCTTCAGACCGAAAATATACGACGACATGATGCCGGGGGGGATGCCCGCCATGCGTGGCGGCGGCGTGGCCACGCGCACGTTCAGCATGACGATGCCTTTCTCTTCCGGATAGTTCGCCATGGAATAGGCGCGCATCACCGATTCCTCGACCTTCGATTCGAGCGAGAACAATTCGAAGCGCTCCCAGTCCTCGCGGAAGCGGTCGGGAATGTCGAATTCGGCGTAATTGAGGTGATGTGGCGGCGCCTCGATCTGGATATAACCGCCGGCGCGAAAGTTCAGGTCCTCGCCCTCGGGTAATTCCAGCACCAGTTCCTTGATGAAGGTCGCGACGCTTCGGTTCGAGCGCACCCGGCAACTCCAGCGCTTGATGCCGAACACCTCGCGCGGCACCTCGATGCGCATGTCCTGTTTGACCACGACCTGGCAGGAGAGCCGCTCGCCGGCCGCCGCCTCGCGCTTGTTGATCAGCGAGGTCTCGGTCGGCAGGATGACGCCGCCACCCTCCTGGACCTTGACCTTGCACTGCCCGCAGGTGCCGCCGCCGCCGCAGGCCGAGGCCACGAATAATTTCGATTCGGCCAGCGCCGCCAGCAGCTTGCTGCCCACCGGGGCTGCGATGGTCTTCTCGTCGTTGATGAGAATATTGACCTGGCCGGTGGCGACCAGCCGCGCGCGCGCCGCCAGGATGATGAACACCAGCGACATGACGATCGCAGTGAAAAGAAATACGCCGAGGCCGATTTCCAGCATGCCGCGCTCCTAGAGCTGGATGCCCGAGAAAGCCATGAACGCCATGGCCATCAAGCCGGTGGTGATGAAGGTGATGCCGAGGCCCTGCAGGCCGTCGGGCACGTCGCTGTACTTGAGCTTCTCGCG
>DAOMOU010000025.1:0-233 GCA_035444525.1 Gammaproteobacteria bacterium
ACATCGATGCGCTCAAGGTGGTGGCCAACGGCGTCAACAGCCTGCGCTCGCCGGAACGATCGATGGTCGTGGTGACGCATTACCAGCGCCTGCTCGACTACATCGTGCCGGATTTCGTCCACGTACTCTCCGGCGGACGCATCGTGCGCACCGGCGGTCGGGAGCTGGCCCTCGAGCTGGAGGAGCGCGGCTACGACTGGCTGCGCGACGGAGCCGACGCGGCATGAGCACGG
>DAOMOU010000025.1:283-16028 GCA_035444525.1 Gammaproteobacteria bacterium
CGAAGCGGCCACGGTTGCCTTCGACGACCCGGACTGGCTGGCCGAACGACGCGTGGAGGGCCTCGACGCCTACGCGGCGGCGGGCTTTCCGGGCCGGCGCGACGAGGACTGGAAATACACCGACCTGAAGCTGATCGCACGGCGCCGCTTCGCCGCGGGCGTCACCGCCGCAATCGAGACCCCGGCGCTCGAGGGGCTCGACGGCCCGCTGCTGGTGTTCGTCAACGGCCGGCTCATACAAGCCCGGGGCCTGCCCACGGGCGCCACCGTGGTGCCGCTGGCACAGGCGATCGTCGAAGGCCATCCGGCCTGCCGGGAGCTGCTCGGCCGGATCGCCCGGCCGGAGCGCCACCGCTTCGCCGCCCTGGCGACCGCGCTGTTTGCCGACGGCGTGCTGCTCGACCTGGCCGACGACCTGGAACTGCACGAGGTCGTTCGGCTGGTATTCCTGGCGGGCGGCGAGCAGCCGGCGCTGGCCTGCCCGCGCGTGCTGGTGCGTGCCGGGGCGAACAGCCGGGCGACCATCGTCGAACACTACCCCCCCGCGGCCGGGGAGTCGCTCAGCCTGGCGGTCACCGAGGTCGCACTCGGCCCCGGCGCAATGCTGCAGCACTATCGCCTGCAGGAAGAGGCCAGCGAGTCATTCCACCTCGGCGTGCTGGCCGCGAAGCTGGACCGGGATGCGGCGCTGGTGAGCCACAATCTCTCGGTGGGGGGCCGGATCGCGCGCCTCGACCTGGATGTCGAGTTGTCCGCCCCGGGCGCGCGGGTCGAGATGAACGGCCTGTACGTGGTCGGCAACGGCCAGCATGCCGACAGCCATACGCGCGTCGACCACGCCGCGCCGCACACCACCAGCGACGAGCTCTATCGCGGCGTGCTCTCCGGCAGGAGCCGCGCCGTGTTCAACGGCAAGGCGGTCGTCCATCCGGGCGCCTTCGGCACCGATGCGGTGCAGGCCAACGCCAACCTCCTGCTGTCGCCCCAGGCCGAGGTCGACACCAAGCCGGAACTCGAAATCTACGCCGACGACGTGAAGTGTGCCCACGGCGCCACCACCGGCCAGCTGGACACGGCGGCGCTGTTCTACCTGCGCTCGCGGGGCATCGACGAAGACACGGCGCGGACGCTGCTCACCTTCGCCTTCGCGGATACCGTGCTGGCGCGCATGGGACTGGCGGCGCTACGCCGCCATGCCGAGCAGCTGGTCGTCGGCAGGCTGCCCGAGGCCGAGCGGATCAGGGAGTTCACATGAGCGAGGCGACCCTGCGCACGGTAGCGCCCGGGTCCGGGCCGGGCTTCGATGTCGAGGCAGTCCGACAGGATTTCCCCATCCTGCACCAGCTGGTGCACGGCCAGCCGCTGGCCTACCTGGACAGCGCGGCCTCCGCACAACGTCCCGTGCAGGTCATCGAGGCGATCGCCGAGTACTATCGCCGCGACCATGCCAACGTGCACCGCGGCGTCTACCAGCTCAGCCAGCGCGCCACCGACGCCTTCGAGGGGGCGCGCGACAAGGTGCGTCGCTTCATCAACGCGGCGTCCGTCAAGGAAGTGATCTTCACGCGTGGTACCACCGAGGCGATCAACCTGGTGGCGCAGAGCTGGGGCCGCGCCAACCTCGGCCAGGGCGACGAGATCCTCGTCACGCGCATGGAACACCACGCCAACATCGTGCCGTGGCAGATGCTCTGCGAGCAGACCGGGGCGGTCCTGAAGGTCATCCCCATCACCATGGCCGGCGAGCTCGACCTGGACGCCGCCCGCGACCTGGTGGGACCGCGTACCCGCCTGCTCGCCTGCGGCCACGTCTCCAATGCGCTCGGCACCATCAACCCGGTCGCAGACCTGGTGGCGCTCGCCCGGTCGGTCGGTGCGCTGGTGCTGCTCGACGGCGCCCAGGGCGTGCCGCACATGCGGGTCGACGTGCGCGCCCTAGGTTGCGACTTCTACGCCTTCTCGGCCCACAAGATGTTCGGCCCCACCGGGATCGGCGTGCTCTGGGGCCGCCAGGAACTGCTCGCTGCCATGCCGCCCTGGCAGGGCGGCGGCGACATGATTCTCGCGGTCAGCTTCGATGGGACCACGTACAACGAACTGCCGTGGAAGTTCGAGGCCGGTACACCACACATTGCCGGGGCCATCGGGCTCGGCGCCGCGATCGACTACCTCGAGCGCCTCGACTTCGAGCGCGCGGCGGCCTGGGAGCAGGAACTGCTGGAATACGGCACCGCGGCGCTGGGCGAAATCGACGGCCTCCGGATCATTGGCACGGCGCCGCACAAGGCGGCCGTGATCTCGTTCGTGCTCGACGGCGTCCACCCGCACGATATCGGCACCATCGTGGACCATGCCGGTGTCGCGATCCGCACCGGGCATCACTGCGCCATGCCGGTCATGGAGTTCTACGGCGTACCCGCAACGGCCCGCGCGTCGTTCGCCTTCTACAATACCAAGGCCGAGATCGACCGACTGGCAGCGGCGTTGCGCCATGCCCGCGAGGTGTTCGCCTGATGAACCTCGCCGATCTCTATCGGGACGTGATCATCGATCACAACCGCAAGCCGCGGAATTTCCGCAAGATTCCGCCACCCTGCAGCCATGCCGAGGGCCTCAACCCCCTCTGCGGTGACAAGCTGCAGGTCTACCTGAAGCTCGGTGCCGACGACCGCATCGAAGACGTCGCCTTCGAAGGCTCCGGCTGCGCCATCTCGGTGGCCTCGGCGTCGCTGATGACCGAGGCGTTGCGCGGCAAGACCCGCGCGGAGGCCGAGGACATGTTCGCGCGCATCCACGGCATGCTCACCGGCGCCGAAGAACCACAGGTCGATTCCATCGGCAAGCTTGCCGCGCTGGCCGGCGTGCGCGAGTATCCGAGCCGCGTCAAGTGCGCCAGCCTCTGCTGGCACACCATGCATTCCGCCCTCGGCCAGGGCGGCACAGTCAGTACCGAGTAGCAGACAGTCATGTACGGACAAGACAGCGAACCCGTCACCCTGGCGCGCGACTGCACGGCCATCATCGTGCCGGCCGGCGACCAGGTCATTCTCCGCAAGGGCGCCCGCGGACTCATCACGCAGGCGCTGGGCGGCAGCTTCACCGTCTACCTGGACGGCAACCTGTTCCGCATCGCCGGCGAGGACGCCGACGCACTCGGCAAGGAACCGGTCCTGCCGCCGCAGCTGGCGCCCGACGCCGCCGACGAAGACGTCGAGGACCTCGTCTGGGAGCAGCTGCGCACCTGCTTTGATCCGGAGATTCCCATCAACATCGTCGATCTCGGCCTCATTTACCATTGCAAGCTGCTGCCGGCCCAGGGCGGCGACCGTGACGTGGAAGTCACCATGACGTTGACCGCGCCGGGCTGCGGCATGGGCGACGTGCTGGTCATGGACGTGAAGGACAAGCTCGAGATCATCCCGACCATTCGCGAGGCGCGTGTCGAGCTGACCTTCGACCCGCCGTGGAATCGCGACATGATGTCGGAAGCGGCCCGATTGCAGACGGGGATGTTCTGATGGCCAGTTGGCACGACGTGACGGCGGCGGACGACATCGAACCGGGCGGCTTCGCGCTGCTCGAAACCGACGAGCTGACGGCCGCCGTGTTCAACGTCGACGGCACGCTGTACGCCATCGAGGACGTGTGCACCCATGATGGTGCCGAGCTTGCTGGCGGGCCCGTGGTCGGCGACCAGGTCGTGTGCCCGCGTCACGGCGCGCGCTTCTGCCTGCGCACCGGTCGGGCGCTGACGCCGCCCGCCTACGCGGCCGTGCAGACCTTTCCCGTGCGCATCAACGACGGACGGGTCGAGATCGAGCTGCCGGACTGAGTGCCGGGCGATGTCGATGCTGCGCCTGATCCTCCTGCGACACGGAAAATCGGACTGGGACGATCCCAGCCTGGATGATTTCCATCGCCCGCTGGCACCACGCGGATTGCGCGACGTGCCGGAAATGGGCCGACGCCTGGCGCGCCGCGGCCAGGTTCCCGACCTGATCATCTCCAGCAGCGCCGTCCGCGCCATCAGCACCGCGCGCGCAGTGGCGCGGGAGCTCGGTTACCGCGAAGACGGCATCGTTGAGGACGCCGGCCTCTACCATGCGCCGCCCGGATCCATGCTGGCGATCATCGGCCGTGCGCCGGCCACGGCGGGCACGCTGATGGTGGTCGGCCACAACCCGGGCATGACCGAGCTCGCCAACATGCTGGACGACGTGCGCCTCGACAACATGCCGACCGCCGGCATGCTGTGCGTCGAGTTCGCCGCCGCTGACTGGGGCGCCATCGAGCCTGCCGCGGCACGCTTTGCCTGGTTCGACTACCCGAAGAAACGCTCCGACTGAATCGCGTTGCCCGGACGCGCTAGCGCTGCGCGTCCTCGGCCTTGTCGAGGAAGCCGTCCAGCACTTCGAGGTAGCGCTGCGGCTCCTCGAGATGCGGCACGTGGGCGCTGTGCTCGAACACCACCCACTCGGAGCCGGGTATGCCCTGGTAGAGCGCCGCCGCCATCGGCGGCGTGACGAGGTCGTGCCGCCCCGAGACCACCAGCGTCGGACTCTTGATCTCGCCCAAGCGCGACGTGACGTCCCATCCCGCCAGCTGGCCGGCCGGCTCCAGCTCGTTCGGCCCGAGCATGGCGTTGCGGGCTTCCGGATGCTGGCGGGCCTCCCGGTGGCTGCGCTCGAGGCAGTCCGGCCAGGGAGAGAGCCGGCACAGGTTGCGGCGCAAGACGGCGTCGACGACGCAGCAGCAATCCGGCGAACCGGCTGTGCCGGCGGCACTGTGCTGGTAAAGCGGCAGGCGGATCTCCTCGGGCAGGGCCGCGACCAGGGTCACGAGTTCACGTCGCCACTGCGGTACGCTCGCCACCGCGCTGGAAAGCACCAGGCTGGCGATCCCGGCGGGCCGGCGCAGCGCGTGCTCCAGCGCGAGCATGCCGCCCCAGCCGTGCCCAAGCAGATGGCACGTATCGAGGCCGGCGGCGGCGCGCACCGCATCCAGCTCATCGAGAAACAGCTCGAGCGACCAGCCGAAATCCGTGCCGGGATGATCCGAGCCCCCGCAGCCGAGCTGGTCGTAGAAAACAACCTGTCGCCCGGTAGTGTGCATTTCCTCGAGCGGCTGGAGATAGGCCATGCCCAGGCCGGGGCCGCCATGGATGCAGAGCAGCGGACGACGCGCGCGGCCCCGGCCGACGACCCGGAACCTCGTACGAAAACCACGAAAGGCCGCCAAGCCTTCCCTGGCTGAATCTAGCTCCGGCATGCGGCCCGCACCCCGTCCTGTCCATGGGTGTGCACTGGACTCAGCTTAGGATGCGGCCGCCTGACCGCCATCAGGAGAGATACCGACAGGGAATGCCGAAGCAGGGACCGCGGCGGCCCGCCGCGGCCGGCGGGTGGCGTCAGCCCGCGGCGTAGCGCATGACCGCGACGAAATGGCAGGCCGTACCGGCCAGCACGAACAAGTGCCAGATGAAGTGGCAGTAGCGGTATCGGTCCAGCGCATAGAAGAGTACACCGCCGGTGTAGGCCAGCCCGCCCGCCACCAGCCAGGCGAGGCCCCCCGGAGCCATGCGCTCGACCAGCGGTACGATGGCGATCACGATCAGCCAGCCCATGCCGAGATAGACGGCCATCGACAGCTTGTGGAACCGCACGCCGCCGAGCGATTTCATGATCACGCCCGCCAGCGCCAGCGTCCAGACCATGCCGAACAGCGTCCAGCCCCAGCCGCCTCGCAGCACGCCGAGCGTAAACGGCGTGTAGGTGCCCGCGATCAGCAGGAAAATGGAGCTGTGGTCGATCGCCCGCAGGACACCCTTGGCACGCGGCCACGGCACGGCGTGATAAAGGGTCGAGGCCAGGTAGGCCAGCAGCACGGTGACGACAAACACCGCGGCGCCGACCAGGTCGGCCACGCCGCCGTTGCCCGCCACCTCGGCCAGCAGGAACGGCGTGCCGACCGCCGCGGACACGAATCCGGCGCCGTGGCTGACGCTGTTCGCGAGCTCCTCGCCGGCCGACTGCAGGCGCTTGCCCGCGCTGCGGAGATCGCTGGCCTTGCCGTTGACGGGATTGTGCATTGCGTCAATGTATCGTTCGAGACGCGGAGCGTCAAACGGGCCGGGTAGAATGACGCCAACCGTCACCGGGGTGAGCTACATCCCGCCAAAAGGACTTGCCCATGCCGGACACCAAGCTTGCCCGCACCTCCCTGCCCGTCCACGAACTCATCGCGCGGCGCTGGAGCGCCCGCGCCATCGACCCGGGCCGGCGCGTCGCGCGCGATCACCTCGTCGTGCTGCTGGAGGCCGCCCGCTGGGCGCCGTCGTGCAGCGGCGACGAGCCGTGGCGATACATCGCCTGGGACCGCTTCGACAACCCCGCCGGCTGGCAGCTCGCGTGGGACTGCCTGAAACCGGGCAACCAGTACTGGGTCAAGCACGCGCCCGTGATCCTGGCCTCCTTCGCGGATTCGGAATTCCGCTCAGGTAAGCCGAACCGCTGGGGCCAGCATGACACCGGCGCGGCCTCGGAGAACCTTTGCCTGCAGGGTGCGGCGCTGGGGCTGGTGGTCCACCAGATGGGTGGTTTCGACAAGGCGAAGCTGGCCGCGGCCTGCGCGGTGCCGGAGCGCTTCATACCGATGGCCATGATTGCGGTCGGCCATCCCGGCGACCCGACGGTGCTGTCGGAAAAGCACCAGGCGGCCGAGACTGCGCCGCGTCAGCGCCGACCGTTCGGGGAACTGTTCTTCGACGGCGCCTGGGAGCAGCCGCTGGCGGATGGCGCGCGGGGCTAGGCCCGAAACCGGGGTCAGACACCAGTTTCCGGTCGACCGCGGGCGGGGGGCTTCGTTCCGGGTCGACTGCGGGCGCGCGGCGCCATACGCCGGCCTGCGCTCGGACAAGGAAAAACTCGCTCGGCCGGCCTATGACACCCCCCACCCGCTGCCGGGATTACGAGGGTGGCGGCGACGGTTGCCCGGCCCGGCAACACCGCCTGCGGCCGCGGCCGGCTGCTGAGTCGGCGCTATGCCCCGATCGCCAGCGACCACGCTGGGACAGTCCGCCCCCGCAACGCCGGTCGCCGGCGTGGCGATCGTCAGCGGCACCGCGAAGGCAAGGCGCTGCCGAAATCGCTGCGGCAGCGGGACCGGGACGTCATGGGCGCACTGAGCGAGCTCGGAATTCGCCGAGCGAAGGGCGCCCATGGCGGCGCGGTCCCGCGAACGACCGGAAATTGGTGTCTGACCCCGGTTTCGGGCGGTCAGCACTCGGGGACGTTGACGGCCAGGCCGCCGCGCGAGGTTTCCTTGTAGCTGGTCGACATGTCCAGCCCGGTCTGGCGCATGGTGGCGATGACCTGGTCCAGGCTCACCTTGTGACTGCCGTCGCCGCGGAACGCCATGCGTGCCGCGTTCACGGCCTTCACGGCTCCCATTGCATTGCGCTCGATGCAGGGAATCTGCACCAGGCCGGCGATCGGGTCGCAGGTCAGCCCCAGGTTGTGCTCCATGCCGATTTCCGCGGCGTTCTCGACCTGGGCGTTGCTGCCGCCCATCGCCGCCACCAGGCCGCCCGCCGCCATCGAGCAGGCCACGCCGACCTCGCCCTGGCACCCCATCTCGGCGCCGGAGATCGAAGCGTTCTTCTTGTAGAGGATTGCAATTGCGCCGGCGGTCAACAGGAAGCGGACGATGCCCTCCTCGTCCGCATTACTCACGAAGCGCCTGTAGTAATGCAGCACCGCGGGAATGATCCCCGCCGCGCCGTTGGTGGGCGCCGTGACGATGCGCGCGCCGGCCGCGTTTTCCTCGTTGACCGCCAGCGCGTAGGCATTGACCCAGTCCATGAAGTCGCCGGCCGCACCCTCGCCGCAGAGCTCGCGATAAAGTCGCGGCGCCCGGCGCGGTACCTTCAGCACGCCCGGCAGCACGCCTTCGGCCTCAAAGCCGTGGCGCACGCATTCCTTCATCACCTGCCAGAGTTCGAGCAAGTGCGAGCGCGTCTCTGCCGCCGCGCGCCATGCCTCCTCGTTGGCCAGCACGAGTTCGTGGATGCGCATGCCGTGACGGCGGCACTGCTCGAGCAGTTCGGCGGTGTTGTCGAATGGGAACGGGACGCTGACGGTTGCCCCGGTAGATTCGTCCGGCTCGTCGCCACGCACGATGAAGCCGCCGCCGACGGAATAGAAAGTCTCGCTGCCGAGCGTCGCGCCCGCCGCGTCGAGCGCCGTGAAGCGCATGCCGTTGACGTGCCGCGGCAGGACCTGCTCCTTGTGGAACAGCAATTCCATCGACTCGTCGAAGCCGATCTCCCGCTCGCCGAGCAGCCGCAGGCGGCCCGCCCCCCGGATCCGTTCGAGCCGCGCCTCGACGGTGTCCGGCTCCAGGGTTGCCGGCACTTCGCCCTCGAAGCCCAGCAGGATGGCGCGGTCGGTGCAGTGCCCCTTGCCGGTGAGGGCCAGCGAACCGTAAAGCTGCGCGCCGACCCGCTCGATGCGCTCGAACCATCCTGCCTCGCGTGCGTCCAGCAGGAAGCGCCTTGCCGCCAGCATCGGGCCCATGGTGTGGGAGCTCGATGGTCCCACGCCGATCTTGATCAGGTCGAAAATGCTGATGGCCATGACGGGACGCCGCTCAAAGCTCAGACAGCGACAAGAGGCTGGCGTTGCCGCCCACTGCCGAGGTGTTGATGGTGAGCGTGCGCTCGGTCATGAAGCGATGCAGGTAGCCCGGCCCGCCGGCTTTCGGGCCGGTGCCCGACAGGCCGGAGCCGCCGAAGGGCTGCACTCCCACCACCGCACCGACCATGTTCCGGTTGACGTAGACGTTGCCGGCTTTCGCCCTGGCAAAGACCTCGCGGGCGCGCGCGTCGATCCGGCTGTGCACACCGAGCGTGAGCGCGAAGCCGGTGGCGTTGATCTCGCCGATGATCCGGTCGAGGTCCTGCGCCGCGTAACGCACCACGTGAAGCACGGGCCCGAAGACTTCGCGCTCAAGCTGGCGGATGCTTTCCAGTTGCACCACGGTCGGGGCGATGAAGGTGCCGTGACTGGCTCCGGCGGGCAGATGACAGCGCGCCAGGATGCGCCCTTCCTGTTCCATGCGGCTCACGTGCGCTTCCAGCGTCGCCAGCGCCTCGGCGTCGATCACCGGGCCGACGTCGGTCGACAACAGGCCGGGGTCCCCCACCTGCAATTCCTGCATGAAGCCCTTGAGCAGGCGCAGCGTCCGGTCCGCGATGTCCTCCTGCAGGAACAGCACCCGCAATGCGGAGCACCGCTGGCCGGCGCTGTTGAACGCGGACTTGACGGTGTCGAGCACGACCTGCTCGGGCAGCGCCGAGCTGTCTACCAGCATGGCATTCTGCCCGCCCGTTTCGGCGATCAGCGTGGCGATCGCGCTGTCGCGCGCGGCCAGCGCACGATTGATGATCCGGGCGACCTCGGTCGACCCCGTGAACGCCACGCCCGCCAGGCGCTCGTCGGACAGCAGCGCCTCGCCCAGCACCGGGCCGCTGCCCGGCAACAGGTGCAGCACCTCGCCCGGCACGCCGGCTGCGTGCATGAGCTTTACGACGACTGCGGCCACCAGCGGAGTCTGCTCGGCAGGCTTGGCCAGTACGGTATTGCCGGTCACCAGCGCAGCCGCCACCTGGCCGGCAAAAATCGCCAGGGGAAAGTTCCACGGGCTGATGCACAGGAACACCCCGCGGCCATGCCAGGACAGGTCGTTGCTCTCGCCGGTCGGTCCGGGCAGGCGCAACGGCGCGGCGAACTCACGGCGCGCCTGCGCGGCGTAGTAGCGCAGGAAGTCCACCGCCTCCCGCAGCTCGGACAGCGAGTCAGGCAGCGTCCTGCCGCCCTCGCGGACGCACAAGGCCAGCAGCTCCGCCGTATGCTCCTCGAACAGGTCCGCGGCCCGCTCCAGCATGCCCGCCCGGGCGGCGGCACCGAGCGCATTCCAGCGCGGCTGCGCCTTTGCAGCCGCTTCGAGCGCCCGCCGGGCGAGTTCGGGGGAGGCCCAGCGGGCCTCGCCGAGCACCCTGCGCCGATCGGCCGGGCAATGGACCGGGTGGGCCTCACCGTCTTCCTCGCGGCCGCTCACGATCGGCGCCGCGCGCAGCGGACGGGCGAGCGCGGCCCGCATCGCCTCGGCCAGCGGCGCCAGTTCACCGGGGTCCGCCAGGTTGAGGCCGCGCGAGTTCCGCCGCTCGGCGCCGTACAGGGCCGCCGGCGCAGGGATGCGCGGATGCGGGACGATTTCCAGGCCGTCCACCAGCGCCACCGGGTCGGCGACGATGTCTTCGATGGGCGCATCCTCGTCGACGATACGGTTCACGAACGAGGTGTTGGACCCGTTCTCCAGCAGGCGGCGCACCAGGTAAGGCAACAGGTCCTCGTGGTTGCCGACCGGTGCGTAAACGCGGCAGGGCAGGTTGAACTGCCGTTCCCCGATGACCTCGGCATACAGCTCCTCGCCCATGCCGTGCAGGCGCTGGAACTCGAACTGGCGGTTGTCCCCGGCGAAATGAATGATGCTGGCAACGCTGTGCGCATTGTGCGTAGCGAACTGCGGATAGACCCGGCCGCGCGCGGCCAGCAGCGCGCGTGCACAGGCCAGGAACGATACGTCGCTGTTGACCTTGCGCGTGAAGACCGGGTAGGTCTCCAGCCCGTTCTCCTGCGCCCGTTTGACCTCCGCATCCCAATACGCGCCCTTGACCAGCCGGACGGGAATGCAACGGCCGGTTTCCTCCGCCAGCGCGATGATCCAGCGACAGGCGTCGAGGCCGCGCTTCAGATAGGACTGTACCGCCAGGCCGAAACCGTCCCACGCCGCCAGCGCCTCGTCGCGGAACACGCGCTCGAACAGTTCCAGCGAGATCTGCAGCCGATCGGCCTCTTCGGCGTCGATGGTCAGCCCGACACCGGCCTTGCGAGCGGCGACCGCCAGCTCGATGATGCGCGGCGTCAGTTCCTCGAGCACCCGCTCTCGCTTGGCGAACTCGTAGCGCGGAAACAGGGCCGACAGTTTCACCGAGATGCTGTCGGCCGAGAAGATCGAGTCCGGTCGGCGTTCCGCGGCGGCAATGGCGCGGATGCCGGCATGGTAGGCCTCGAGGTAGCGCTGGCTGTCGGCGGCAGTGAGCGCGGCCTCGCCGAGCATGTCGAAGGAGTAGCGGTACGCGGCGCCCTCGCCCGACGAAGCGCGCTTCAACGCATCGCCGATGGTGCGCCCCATGACGAACTGGTGGCCCATGATGCGCATCGCCTGGCGCATCGCGCCGCGCACCACCGGCTCGCCGAGCCGGCTCACCAGGCGCTGCATGAACCTGGCCGGCTGCTCGACATCCTGGCTGGCGGGCCGGATGATGCGGCCGGTGAGCATTAACCCCCAGGTCGAGGCGTTCACGAAAGTGGAGTCGCTGGTGCCGAGATGGCTCTTCCAGTCGGCCGCGGACAGCTTGTCGGAGATCAGCCGGTCAGCCGTCGCCTTGTCGGGCACGCGCAGCAGCGCTTCTGCAAGGCACATCAGCACCACGCCCTCCTGGCTGGACAGGTCGTACTGCTGCAGGAAGGCGTCCAGGCCGCTGACCCGCTTGCGGTTCTTCCGCACGGCCGCCACCAGGCGCGTGGCCGTGTCGCGAATCTGCGCCGCGCCGTCGGCACCCGCGCGCGCGAGGTCCGCCAGTTCGCGAACCAGCGTCGCCTCGTCGGCCAGGTAGCGCGTATTGACGCGTTCCGCGACGCTCGACACGGGCGCCTGTCCAGCCTGGAATATGAAGTACCCGTCCGCCGGGACCGGGTGACCGGCCGTGCGCTCCGTCGCTGCCACTTCCTGTTCTCCTTGGCCGCTCATTCGAGTTGTTCCAGGGCACGCTCGGTCGCCGCGAGCATCGCCCCGGCGCCGACGGGCGAGCCGGTCGCCTCCTGCATCCACAAGTCGGGCGCAATGCTGCCGATTCGCGACATCCGTTCGACCTCGGCCGCGACGTCGCCCGTCTTGCGGACCTGCTCCTCGATCTGGTGCGCGATCAAATGGCCGATCGGGTAGTCGGGCAGGTACAGGAAGGAATGGATCATGTGCGAGTAGATGCCCAGCAGCACGACGTCGCGCACCCCGAACACCGGCGCGTAGTACTCGTTCCAGATGTCTTTCGCAATCCGCACCGTCGCCGCCTTGAGCTCTGCCGGCGTCGCCTCCGGGTGGTCGTACATCCAGTGCCACACCGCCATGTCGACCAGCGCGACGCCGCCGATCTCGAAGGTTCCCCAGAAACTGTTCAGGGTCTGCAAGGCCTCGGCCGACGCATCGGGCTGCGCCAGCCCGAGCAGCTCGCGGTCCCGCGCCTGGAACACGAAGGCGATGGCCTCTGTGAACGCCGTATTCGGCACGCCTTCGAGCAGGGTGTGGTCGATGTCGTTCAGCGAGAAAGTCTGCTCGACGTTGTGGCCGAGCTCGTGCACGGCGATGTTGTAGCCCTTGTAGTTCATGCCGCCGGCCTCGACCCGCGTGCGCAGGTGGGCTTTCTCGGAGCGCATGCCCGCCCCCCAGGCGTGGCCGGAGCCGCGCGCCGGCTCGACGACGATATTGGCCGCGAGGTATGCCGCCCGCTCCGGGCTGTAGCCGAGCTTCGTGAGGAGGTCGGGCAGGTCGGCCTCGAACGCTGCGGCGGTCGGGTAGCGCTCGGCGACGATGGCATCGAGTTCCGCCTCCGTATACCGGCTCGACGGGCGGAAGCCGTTGAACCAGATATCGAAGGGCTCGAGCGGCCGGCCGAGCCTGGCCTCGATGAGCTTCGCCACGCGCGGCACCAGCGGCGACGCGAGCACCTCCTTGAGCATGGCCTCGACCCGGGCCTCCGGAATCTCGCGATCCTCGTCGAAGCGCCGCGCGATCAGCGTCGGCGCGGTGGGGGAATACGGATCGGCGAGACGCGCTGCACGGTAGGTGTCCAGCAACACCCGGTAGCGCTCGTCCGGCTCGGGTGCATTGTCGGGCCGGAAACCGGCCGCGGGCGGTTCGCCGCCGTCCACCACGGCAGCCGGCGCCACCTGGTTACTGTGCGGGTTCCAGTCCACCTGGGGATTGTCGATCACCACCGCCGGGATGGTCTGTTCGACGATGTGCTCCATCACGCGCTGGATGGTGCGCTGGCGCGCCAGCGCGGCCGCCTGGTCCTCGAGCCCGTAGCTGGCCTTGATCTCGTCGCGCAGGTTCCAGTGCGACAACAGCCGCAGGCCGGCCGGAAACTGGCGCTCGCCCTGGTCGTTGACCAGGTGATGCATCCAGATGTTGTACTCGGCGATGTACTGGTCGGCGCGGGCGCCGGCGCGTGAAATTTCCTGGTTGACCTCCGCCGGAACCCGCCGGCCGAAGCGCTGTGCGAGGCGTGCTTCCGCCCACTGGCGGCGCGACCACTGCCCGCCCTCGGCAAGCCGTTCCTCGAGGGTGGTGAGCGGGAAATTCAGCAACGCGACGAAGGCCAGCCGGTTCCGGAACATGTCCTCGCTCACGTGCGCCGCCGGGTTGTAGCCGGCAAACAGCATGTCGAAGGGAAGGATCGGACCGTGGTCCAGGTCGGAGTGGCGCCGGAACTCCTGCACCAGCTTGTTCATGTGACCACCGAGCCGCTCCAGCAGGTACTGGTAGCGGTCGAACATGGCGTCCAGCGTGGCCTGGTCGCCGGCGAAATGCGTGCGGGCGAACTCGGCAAAGGCCTCGGCGTCGCCGTCGTCCGGGCGCCAGAGCTCCGCCGCCTGGCGCAGGCCGCGCCGGACGCGCTCGCGCTGCGCTGCCCCGTGCATTTCCACCAGCGTCGCCTCGATCCCCGGCAGCGCCCCTTGCAGGTGCGGCGCGGGCGCGGCGGCCGCGGTACTTCCGAGGACGATCCAGCAGGACAACAGCAATGCGGCAATCAGGGGCTTCATAAGCGGCTCCGAGGGCAAATCAAAAATGAGTCAATCTTCGCAGGATCGGGTGAAACTGATGATCCGGCGCCGGTCGCGCTTGTCGGGTCGCGACGCCGGCGGCCGGTTGCCGGCAGTGTCGCGGCGCGCCTGCTGCGCCGCCGACCGCGCCGCCAGGCTGGCCTCGGTCTCCTCGTAGAGCCCGCGCGCCACCGTGGCCGGCCCGCGTCGCGCAGCCAGCGCGAGAACCTGAATCTCGAAGCGCTCCTCGCCGCGGGTGATCTCCAGCCGGTCGCCGGGGCGCACCGCCCGCGCCGCCTTGACGCGCTGGCCATTGTGGTGGACCAGCCCGCCGGCAATGGCCTGTTGCGCCACGGCGCGCGTCTTGAAAAAACGCGCCGCCCACAGCCATCGGTCGAGCCGGACCTCGTCCTGTTCCATCGGCACAGTTTAGCGCAGCACGCTCCGGTTGCAGCGTTCCGCATTGCTATAATCCGCCTTTCGACCCTGCAGGACGCCGCAATGAACCAGGACCTTCTCGAACGCCTCGGCACGGAGCTCAGCGCCCTCCGGGAACAGGGCTTGTACAAGTCCGAGCGCGTCATCGACTCGCCGCAGCAGGCCGCCATCCACATGCAGGGTGGCCGCGAGGTCATCAACCTTTGCGCCAATAACTACCTCGGGCTGGCCAACCACCCGGCACTGATTGCTGCAGCGCACGAGGCCCTGGACCGCTACGGCTACGGCATGGCCTCGGTGCGTTTCATCTGCGGCACGCAGACGCCGCACAAGGAACTTGAGAAGCGCATCAGCGCGTTCCTGGGCATGGAGGACACGATCCTCTACCCCTCGTGCTTCGACGCCAACGGCGGGCTGTTCGAGACCTTGCTGGGCGAAGAGGATGCAGTCATCAGCGACCAGCTCAACCACGCCTCGATCATCGACGGCATCCGGCTGTCCAAGGCGCGCCGCTACCGTTATCGCCACAACGACATGGCCGACCTCGAGGCCCAGCTGGAGTCCGCGGCGGACGCGCGCGTGCGGCTGATTGCCACGGACGGCGTGTTCTCCATGGACGGCACGATCGCGGAGCTGGCGAAGATCTGCGACCTGGCCGACCGGCACGACGCGCTGGTGATGATCGACGACTGCCATGCCACCGGTTTCCTCGGCGCTACCGGCCGGGGGACCCACGAGCGGCACGGCGTGCTCGGGCGCGTCGACATCATCACCGGCACGCTCGGCAAGGCGCTCGGCGGCGCCTCTGGCGGCTTCGTCGCGGCGCGCGGCCCCATCGTCGAGTGGTTGCGGCAGCGTTCCCGCCCCTACCTGTTCTCCAACACCGTGGCGCCGGTGATCGCCGCGACCTCGATCAAGGTGCTGGACCTGCTCGAGTCGGGCGCCGAGCTGCGGCGCCGGCTGTGGGACAACACGCATTTCTTCCGCGAGCGCATGGCCGCGCTCGGTTTCGACCTGAAACCCGGCGCGCATCCCATCATCCCGGTCATGCTGGGGGATGCGAAGCTGGCCACCACCATGGCTGACCGGCTGCTCGACGAGGGCGTCTACGTGATCGGCTTCTCGTTTCCGGTCGTGCCGCACGGCCAGGCGCGCATCCGCACGCAGATGTCGGCCGGCCACTCCACCCACCACCTCGAGCGGGCCATTGCCGCCTTCGAGAAAGTCGGGCGGGACCTCGGGGTCATCCGCTGAGGCCCGCCCCGCGAATCCGTCACGTCACCCAGGCACAGCGAATCGGAGTTCACCATGCGCGCGCTCGTCAAGGCCAAGGCCGAACCGGGAATCTGGATGCAGGATATCCG
>DAOMOU010000026.1:0-15940 GCA_035444525.1 Gammaproteobacteria bacterium
GCCGCCATTCGCGGCATGATCGCCGACCTGGACCCCCACTCGGCGTTCCTCGACCCGGGGGAGTTCCAGGACATTCGCGTCAGCACCAGCGGCCGCTACACCGGCATTGGCGTCGAGGTCGGCGCCCAGGACGGCAGCATCGTCGTCATCGCCCCGATCGACGGCAGCCCCGCGGCGCGGGCGGGAATCCGTGCCGGCGACGTGATCTTCTCCGTCGACGGCATGCCGGTGAGCGGCGCCGACCTGGAGGATACGGTCACCCGGATGCGCGGCGAGGCCGGCACGACGGTGGTGCTCGGCATCACCCGTCCCGACCAGGCCGAGCCGATCACCGTGGAGCTGCGCCGCGGCCCGGTGGCGGTGCGCAGCGTGCGCGCCGAGACGCTGCCCGGCGGCGAGCCCTATGTGCGGATCAGCCACTTCACCGACGCTACCGGCGAGGACCTGGAGCGTGCGCTCGACGAGCTCCGGCGCAACGCCGGCGGCCGGCTGTCCGGCCTGGTGCTCGACCTGCGGGACAATCCGGGCGGCGTGCTGAACGCCGCCGTGGCAGTTGCCGACGTCTTCCTCGACAGCGGGCTGATCGTCTCTGCGGAGGGCCGGATGGCGGACGCCAGGTTCCGGCTCGAGGCCACCCCCGGCGATGCGCTGGACGGCGCGCCGCTGAGCGTGCTGGTCAACGGCGGGTCCGCGTCGGCGTCGGAGATCGTCGCCGGTGCCCTGAAGGACCACGGCCGGGCCACCGTCGTCGGCAAGCCGACGTTCGGCAAGGGCTCGGTGCAGACCATCATGCCGCTGTCCGAGGGCCGCGCCATCAAGCTGACCACCTCGCGGTACTTCACGCCGTCGGGCGGCTCGATCCACGCCCGCGGCGTGACGCCCGACGTGCTCGTCGAGGCTGGCGCGGCCGGCGCAGAGGACGTCCAGCTCGCCTCCGCCGTCGCCGCCCTTTACGGGCGCCGCATTGCGCTGCATGCCGAAGCGGCCGCTGCCGGGGCGCGCGGCGAGTAGCTCCCGTGTCGCGCGTGCTCGTTCCTTTGGCTGAGGGTTTCGAGGAGATCGAGGCCGTCACCGTCATCGACCTGCTGCGCCGCGCCGACATCGAGGTCGTCACCGCCGGCCTGGCGCCGGGCCCGGTCACCGGCTCACACGGCGTCTGCCTGCTGCCCGACATGGACCTCGACGCTGCGCTCGAACAGCATTTCGACATGGTCGCGCTGCCGGGGGGCATGCCCGGAGCGGCCAATCTCGGCGCCGACGACCGCGTGCTCGCGCTGCTGCGCCTGCTGGCGGACAGCGGCCGCTTCACGGCCGCGATCTGTGCGGCGCCAGGCGTACTCGCCAAGGCCGGGCTGCTGGCCGGCAAGCGCGCCACCAGCTATCCGGGCTTCCTCGGGCCGGAGAACGCCCCGGGGACGTTGCTGCTGGAGGATGCCGTGGTCGAGGACGGCAAGGTGATCACCTCGCGCGGTCCCGGCACGGCCATGGATTTCGCACTCGCGCTGATCCAGCGCCTCGAGGGTGCAGCGGTCCGTCGGGACGTCGAATCCCGCCTGCAACGCCCCGTCCCGCGCCCGCCGACCGAGGGCTGAGGCCGCGTGCTGCCCCTCTTTAAAGCGCTGTCGCGCGACCTGGACGAGGACATCGACCGGGCGGAGTTGCGGGGCCTGGCCCGCAATGCCGCGGACGGCGCCTGGCTGCTGCTCGTGCTGGCAGCGCTGTACGTGTTGACGCCCGGCGGGCAGATGTTGCGTCCGACGCTGGCGATCGGCGCGATGGGCGCCTACGCCGTGCTGACGCTCGGGTTGCGGTTCCTGCCGCGATTTCACCGCGAGACCCGCCTCAAGATCGCGGCCGAGCTGCTCGCCATGGTGGTATTCACGACCGTGTTCCTGTTCTCCGTGGCTACCCACGCAAGCCTGCTGCTGGTCCTCTACCTGTTGCCGGTCATCATTTCCGCCCTGACGCTCGGGCGCTGGCCGACGCTGGTCGTGACCGTGCTGAGCGTGGCCGGCTTCCTGCTGGCGGCGCTGCTGCGTGATCCGGCGGGGCTGCCGACCGGGCGGCAGATCGTCGAACTCGGTATCGCCCTGGCGCCCTTCCTGCTGGTGGCGTACGTCGCGGCGCTGCTGGCGCACGAGGTACATATGGCGAAGCAGCGTATCCGCACCCTGTCGGAGACCGACGAGCTGACCGGGCTGGCGAACCTGCGCGCCTTCTCACGGCTGCATCGCCAGGAGCACGAGCGTGCGGTCCGGCACCACCGGGTCTATTCCATCATCGTCATGGACCTGGACGGCCTGAAGCAGATCAACGACAACTTCGGCCACGATACCGGCGATCGCGCCATCGTCGTGCTGGCGAACGTCATCGCCCGCCTGATCCGCACCACCGACGCGGCGGCGCGCTTCGGCGGCGACGAGTTCGTCATGCTGCTGTCGGAGACCGATGCTGAGCAGACGCTGCGGGTCGCGCACCGCATCCGCTCCGCAGTGGAGCGCTGCACCATCGAGGTCGGCGGCCGCATGGTCCACCTTTCGGTCAGCGTCGGCACCGCCAGCTTCCCGAGCGACACGGACGACCTGCGGGAGATCATCGCGGCGGCCGACAAGGCCATGTACCGTGACAAGCAGGCGCGGCTCCGCCTGCCGGCCGAGCCCGAAACCCGCACCAAGAGACTCGAAGTCGTTTAGGCTGTCGGGCAGAGCAACGGATCATTCAGGAGATCGCCGATGACAGGGGTGTTGACGCTTGCCTGGTTCCATTACCTCGCCATGATGTTCCTGGCGGCCGCGCTGATCGCGGAACACTTGATGTTCGCCCCCCGGCCGACGCTGCCGGTGGCGCGCAAGATCGTCGTGGTCGACGCCATCTACGGCATTTCCCTGGTGGTGGTGTTCCTGACCGGCGTTGCGCGCATGTTCCACGGCGGCAAGGGCGCGTTGTTCTACATGCAGAACGGCGCCTACCACACCAAGTTCACGCTGTTCATCGTCATGGCGGTGCTGTGGCTGTATCCCGCCCTCAAGTTCTTCGCCTGGCGTCGGGCCCTGCGGCGCGGCGAGACGCCGGCGATGGACGACAGCGAAGCGAAGCGCGTGCTGATGGCCATCCGCCTGCAGCTGCTGATCCTGGTGTTCCTGCCCCTGCTGGCCGCGATGATGGCGCGCGGCGTCTGGTCCTGACGCGGGCGAACAAGGTACAGGTCCTGCACCTGCTGGCGGGCGCCCGGCGCGCCACCGGCCTGGCGGTCATCATCGACGTGTTTCGCGCCTTCACCCTGGCGCCCTGCGCCGTCGCGCGCGGCGTGGACGCCATTTTTCCCGTCGCGACCGCGGCCGAGGCGCTGGCGATGAAGCGGGCCGACCCGGCGCTGCTGCTCGCGGGCGAGCGCGACGGTCGGCCGTTGCCCGGCTTCGACTTCTCAAATTCGCCGGCCGCCATCCTGCGGGCGGACCTGGCGGACCGTCGCCTCGTGCTCAGGACCAGCGCGGGGGTGCAGGGACTACTGGCGGCGCAAAGGGCGGACGAAGTCATCACCGGCAGCTTCGTCAACGCCGCGGCGATCGTCGATCACCTGCGCCGGCGCGATCCGGAGCGGGTGTCCCTCGTATGCATGGGATGGAATGCCGGCGAGCGGACGGCCGAGGACCAGGCCTGCGCCGACTACCTTGCCGCCGGCCTGGCCGGCGATTTTCCCGACTTCGCGCCCATCCGGGAGCGCCTGCGCGCCGATCCCTGCGGCGCAAAGTTCTTCGACCCGGCGAGGCCATGGTTTCCGCCCGAGGATTTCGAGGTCTGCACCCGCGCCTCGGCGTACCCGTGGGTCCTGCGGCTGGAGCGCGACCCGGCCGGCCGCCCGTGTCTGAAGCGCGTGGCGCCTGGCACGGCTGCCCAGGACCTGTCCGCGGCGCTATAGTGTCGCGGGCCGGGGCGGCCGCACGGGCCGCAGGGGGAGGCGATGAGCAAGCAGAAGAAGCAGGCGACCCTCGAGAGCAGCGGCACGGCGATCTGCCCGGTGCACAGCCTGAGCGACCTGTACGCCCTGCCGGCCGGCCGCCCGAAGAGCTGGTACAGCAACACCGGCGCGCTCAAGCGCAAGGCCTACGAGGAAGAACTGGCCCAGCTCCAGATCGAGCTGGTCAAGTTGCTGGCCTGGGTGCGGCACCGGAAACTCAAGGTCGTGGTGATCTTCGAGGGCCGCGATGCCGCCGGCAAAGGCGGCGCCATCAAGCGCGTGACCGAGAAGCTGAACCCGAGAGCCTGCCGCATCGTGGCGCTGCCTACACCCACCGAGCGGGAGCGCGGCCAGTGGTACTTCCAGCGCTACGTCGCCCACCTCCCCACCGCCGGCGAAATGGTGCTGTTCGACCGCAGCTGGTACAACCGCGCGCTGGTCGAGCGCGTGATGGGCTTCTGCGATAATGACGAGTATCTCGAGTTCGCCCGCGCCGTGCCCGAATTCGAGCGGATGCTGGTGCGCTCGGGAATCATCCTGATCAAGTACTGGTTCTCGGTGAGCGACGAGGAGCAGGAGCGCCGTTTCCAGGCCCGGATTCACAACCCGGAGAAACGCTGGAAGCTGTCGCCCATGGACCTCGAATCGCGGCGCCTGTACCGGGAGTACTCGCAGGCCAAGGACGACATGCTGCAGTTCTCAGACATTCCCGAGGCGCCGTGGTGGATGATTCCCGCGGACGACAAACGGCGTGCGCGTCTCAACTGCATCGCGCACCTGCTCGGGTCGTTCGCCTACGAGGACGTCATGCCGGACCCGCCCTCGCTGCCGCCGCGGAGCAACGGCCACCACCACGAGCGACCGCCGATCGCCGAGCAGAATTTCGTGCCGATCGTCTATTGACGGCGGCGTGGATTGCACACTGACCAGAGACCGAGGGACACGATATGTCTAACGAGGGATACCACGAACCGGTTGACGAGCTCTCCGACGAGACCCGGGACATGCACCGCGCCATCATTTCACTGATGGAGGAGCTGGAGGCAGTGGACTGGTACAACCAGCGCGTGGATGCATGCAAGGATGCGGAGCTCCGGGTGATCCTCGAGCACAACCGCGACGAGGAAAAGGAGCACGCGGCGATGGTCCTGGAATGGATCCGGCGGCGCGATCCGCTCTTCTCCAAGGAGCTCAAGGAGCAGCTGTTCACCACCGGTCCCATCGGCCATCACGGCGAACACGAACACTGAGCGCCTGCAACCGGACGCGCGCCGCGCCCGGCTGCTGAGGCTCGCCACGACCGCATCGGTCGCCACGGCCGCCATGCTGGTCGCGGCCAAGCTGGGCGCGTGGCTGCTCACGGGCTCCGTCAGCCTGCTTGCCTCGCTGGTGGACTCGATGATGGACGTACTGGCCTCGGCGGTGAACCTCGCCGCCGTGCGCTGGTCGCTGCTCCCGCCGGATGAGGAACACCGCTTCGGCCACGGCAAGGCGGAGGCGCTTGCCGGCCTCGGGCAGGCCGCCTTCATCGCCGGCTCGGCGCTGTTTCTGCTGTTCCACGTGATCGACCGGCTGTTGAACCCCCAGCCGCTGGAGCATCTCGCCGTGGGGCTCGGGATCATGGCCTTCTCGATGGTGGCGACGGCGCTGTTGATCGGCTTTCAGCGCTACGTCATCCGTCACACCGGCTCGCTGGCAATCCGGGCGGATTCCCTGCACTACCTGTCCGACCTGCTGACCAACGCCGGCATCCTGCTGGCGCTGGGCCTGGTGCTGGCGGGCTGGGCCTGGGCCGATCCGCTGATCGGCCTGGCGGTGGCCGCATACATCCTCTGGAGCGCCATCCGGATCGGCCTGGACGGCATCGACGTGCTGATGGACCGGGAGTTGCCGGCGGAGGACCAGGAGCGGATTGTCGCGATCGCCTCCGCGACGCCCGGCGTGCTGGGCGTGCATGATGTGCGCACCCGCCAATCCGGCGCGACCCGGTTCATCCAGTTGCATCTCGAGCTGCCCGCCGACCTGCGCCTGGCGGAGTCGCACGCCCTGGTGTCGCGGGTCCAGGCCGCGCTGTTGCAGGCTTTTCCGGACGCCGACGTGATGATTCACCAGGACCCCGTGGCGCCCGACCGGCGGCCGGTTTCCGGCTAGAATGGCGTCCCCCTCCGAGGAACCCGCCATAGTGAGCGACCAGCCGCAGCGCCGCGAAAGCGTGCTGCTTTCCCTGGGGATCAATATTGCGATCCCCGCCGTCATCCTGATGAAGTTCTCGGGCGAGAACGCGCTGGGTCCCGTCTGGGGCCTGGTCGTCGCGCTCACGTTCCCGCTGGGCTACGGCATCGTCGACTTCGCCCGCCGGCGGGAATGGAACATCGTCTCCATCCTCGGCTTCGTGAGCGTGTTGCTCACCGGCGGTATCGGCCTGCTGCAGCTGGACCCGAAATGGATCGCAGTCAAGGAGGCGGCGGTGCCCGCGGTGATCGGCATCGCCGTGCTCCTGTCGCTGCGCACGCGCTATCCCATCGTCAGGACCTTCCTGTACAACGACAAGGTCATCCGCGTCGGCGAGGTCGATGAGGCGCTGCAGCGCCACGGCAACCGGGAAGCCTTCGAGCGCACGCTGGTGAATGCCTCGTGGATGCTGGCGGCCTCGTTTTTCGTCTCTGCCGTGCTGAACTTCGTGCTGGCGAAGATCATCGTCAAGAGCCCCCCCGGAACGACCGCTTTCAACGAGGAGCTGGGCCGCATGACGGCGCTGTCCTACCCCGTCATCGTGGTACCGTCCATGATCATCATGGTCGCAGCTTTCTGGTACCTGTTCAGCCGGATCCGGCGCTTGACGGACATGGACCTGGAGCAGATTCTCAAGACTTGAGGAGGTGCCGATGACCGGGTTTCTGGTGCGTATGCTGATAACCGCCGTGTCGCTGTGGCTGGCGGCGCTGCTCGTGCCCGGCATGGACCTGCACGGTGTGGGCACCGTGCTCGGGGCGGCGCTGCTGCTCGGCATCGTAAATGCCTTCGTGCGGCCGGTGGTCGTGCTGCTGACGCTGCCGCTGACGATCCTGACGCTCGGCCTGTTCCTGCTGGTGGTGAACGCCATGATGCTCGGGCTCGTGTCCGTGATGTTCGCCGGCTTTACGCTCGGCGGCTTCTGGAGCGCGATGCTCGGCGCGGTCTTCGTCAGCTTCTTCAGCTGGCTGGGCTCGGCCTTCATCGGCCGGAACGGCCGTTACGAGGTCCTCGTCGTCCGTCGCTGAGGGAATTGGGGACATTCCCCAATTGGCCAATTGGGGAATGTCCCCAATTCCCTCAGCGGCGACCGATGGCGCGAGCGGTGATGGTCACCCAGGCGACGCTGGCGAGGATGATGGCCATGCCGCCGAGTTGCAGGCCGCTGAGCGATTCGTCGAGCACCCACCAGCCCAGCAGCGTCGCAATGGCCGGGTTGACGTAGGCGACCGTGCCCAGCCGGGCGGGCGTGGTCTCGTTGAGCAGCCACATGTAGGTGGCGTAGGCGATGCAGGAGCCGAACACCGTCAGGTACAGAAGCCCGCCGATGCCCGGCAGGGTCCAGGTCCAGCGTGCCAGCTCGCCGTTCGCCAGGCCGATGAGCGTCAAGAGGCTGCCGCCGATGAGCATCTGGCAGGCGGCGAACATCAGCGGCTTCATGGTCACGGTCGAGTTGCGGCTGAACATGACGCCCCAGGACCACGCCAGCGTCGACAGCAGGATCGCCGCCTTCGGCCACAGCAGGTCCCCGCCCGGCGCCGCGTCCGCCGAAGCCTCCGGCCAGACCAGCAGCGCAGTGCCGGCGAGGCCGGCAAACAGCCCCACCCGGGTCGCGCGGCTGAGCGGCACCGCACGGCGCCCGAACGTGCCGAACCAGGCGGTGAACAGCGCCGAACTGGCGATGATCAGCGCCGCCTGGTTGGACGGCACCCACTGCTCGGCCCAGGTGACGACGCCATTGCCGAGCACGATGAAGGCCACCGCGAGGATTGCGGTGGTGCGCCACTCGGCCATGGAGCGCGGCAGTGACTGGCCGCGCGCCAGCGCCAGGGCGCCGAGCACGACGCCGGCAATGATGAAGCGGATACCGGCCAGCAACCCGGGCGGCAGGTCCTGCACCGCGATCCGGATCGCCAGGTAGGTCGAGCCCCAGACGACGTAGACGATCGCGAAGGCCGCGACGATGGCCAGCCGGCCGGGTGCAGCGTCCATTCAGCAGGACGGCGGACCGTCGCCCCGGCGCGAGCGCCTCACCATCCGCAGCTGCGCCCGGCGTTCTGGGTCTCCAGCCAGCTCATCAACGGCTGGAAATAGTCGATGATGGCCGAGGCGTCCATTTCGCGCGATCCCGTCAACAGCTCCAGGGCGTCCGGCCAGGGCCGGCTGGCACCCATTTCCAGCATGGCGATCAGGCGGCGTCCGGCTTCCTCGCTGCCGTAGATGGAACACTCGTGCAGGGGGCCGACGTGCCCGGCCGCCTCGCACAGGGCGCGATGGAACTGGAACTGCAGGATGCGCGCCAGGAAATAGCGCGTGTACGGCGTGTTGCCCGGAATGTGGTACTTGGCCCCGGCGTCGAAATCGCTCTCGTCGCGCGCCACGGCGGGCGCAATGCCCTGGTAGTCGGCGCGCAGCTGCCACCACGCCGCGTTGTACTGCCCCGGCGGCGTGCGGCCGGCAAACACGTCCCAGCGCCACTGGTCGATCAGCTTGCCGAACGGCAGGAAGGCGATCTTGTCGAGCGCCAGCCGCATCTGCAGATTCAGCGTCGCGTCTGGATTCTGCTCGATCTCGTCGATCAGGCCGATCTCGCGCAGGTAGGCGGGCGTCATCGACAGCTCCAGCGTGTCGCCGATGCCCTCGTGGAAGCCGTCGTGGGCCCCGTCCTGGTACAGCGGCGGCTGGTCCTTGTAGAGCAGGAAATAGTAGATGTGCCCCAGCTCATGGTGGAGCGTGGTGAGGTGCTGCGCCGTGGGCTCGATGCACTGTTTCAGCCGCACGTCGTCGCCGCCGTCCATCGGCCAGGCGCTGGCATGGCAGACGACGTCGCGATCCTGCGGCTTCCGGAACAGCGAACGCTCCCAGAACGAGTCGGGCAGCGGCGGCATGCCGAGCGACACGAAGAAGTTCTCGGCGACGCGCGTCATCCGGATTTCGTCCCAGCCCTGTGACTCCAGCGTGCCGTCGAGGTCGAACTGCGCGACCCCGGGGACCGGCTCCAGCAGCTCGTAGAGGTTGCCCCATTCCTGCGCCCAGATGTTGCCCAGCAGGTGTGCCGGAATCAGCCCCTCGCGCGGCACCCGGTCCTCGCCGTAGTGGTCGGCCAGCTTGTCCCGGACGTGACAGTGCAGCTGCTCGTACAGCGGCTTCACCTGCTGCCACAGACGCTCCGCCTCGGCCTCGAAATCCGCCGGCGGCATGTCGTAACCTGATTTCCAGAGCTCGCCGAGATCCGCGAAGCCGATCTCGACCGCACCCTCGTTGGCGAGTTCGACGAAGCGCTCGTACATCGCCCGTGTCGGTGCAGCCGTGTCGTGCCAGCCGCGCCAGGCGTCCAGCAGCCGCTGGTAATCCCGCTCCCGCGCCATCAGGCGGATGATGGCCGTCTCGTCGAGACACTCCCCCTCCGCGGGACAGACCTTGGCCGAGCCGTACATGGCTTCCATCTCGGTGGCCAGCTTCGCCAGCTCGGCGCGCGCGGCCGGGTCGTTGGGCGCCGGCATGGTGGTGCCCCGGCGCAGCAGGTCGAGCTGGCGCGCCGTGTCCGGGTCGAGGTCCTGGCCGATGAAGCGCGTCGACTCGGCGATCGCGCGGCTGGTGAATGCCAGCAGTTTTTCGTTGGCCTTGGCGGCCAGGAAGCCGGTGTCCGGCGTAATGTAGGTCGACTGCACCCAGAAGGCCTTGGCTACCTCGAGGCGCAACTCGGTGAACTCGACGTTGAGGCGGGCCAGGAATTCCTCGGCAGTTTCCGTGGTGCCTGCGTCGGTGGCGCGGACCGGCGCCGAGGCGAGCAGGCCGGCGAGCGTGGCGAGAACGAGAATGCTGCGGTGCGCGCGAAAGTTCCTGGTCATCGGCTGACATCCTGGCAGGTTGAAACGGGGCCCCGCGGGGCGTGCCGGCATTGTACTGCCCGGCGCAGCCCGCGCCATCCGGCCCGGGGCCGGCGCTATAATGCGCCACCGTCCGCCGCCGGCATACCGACGCCTGGAGAAGTCATGACAAGCCACCTGCCCGTGAAACTTTCCGTCGCCATGCTGGCGATGCTGTTGACCGTCGCCTGCGCGACCCCGCCCGCCGGTGCAGGCGGCAATGCGGGCGCCGCTGTCGAGGCCGCCGGTGGCGACGACAAGGCCAGGGTCTTCGACCTGCCCTGGCAGGAGCGCGAGCTCGCCAACGGCTTGAAGGTGATCGTCGTCAAGACCGACTTCCCCGACATCGTCAGCCTGCAGATTCCCGTGCAGACCGGCTCGCGGAACGAGGTCGAGCCCGGCAAGACCGGCTTCGCCCACTTCTTCGAGCACATGATGTTCCGCGGCACCGAGAACGTGTCGCCGGAGGAGTACAACGCCGCGTTGAAGCTGGCCGGCGCCGACACCAACGCCTACACCACTGACGATTACACCAACTATCACATCGACTTCACCAAGGCCGACCTCGACACAGTGCTGGCGCTGGAGGCGGACCGCTTCATGAACCTGTCCTACGGCGAGGACGTGTTCCGCACCGAGGCGCTGGCGGTCAAGGGCGAGTACATCAAGAACAGTGCCAACCCGATCCGCAAGATTTTCGAGCAGGTGCGCGCCACCCATTACCGCGAGCACACCTACCGCCACACCACCATGGGCTTCTTCGAGGACATCCTGGAGATGCCGGAGCAGTACGAGTACTCCAGGCTGTTCTTCGATCGCTGGTACCGGCCCGAGAAGTCGGCGGTGATCCTGGTGGGCGACCTCGAGTTCGAGCCGACCTTTGCGCTGGTCGAAAAGCACTTCGGGCCGTGGCAGCGCGGCAGCTACCAGGCGGAGATCCCGGTCGAGCCGCCCGGCGAGGGGCCCACCTCGGTGTACGTGCCGGTGGACATGCCGACCCAGCCGTGGATCGCGGTGGCGTTCCGCGGGCCGGGCTTCGATCCGCGCGACCCGGACACGGCGGCGGTGCAGATGATCGCGCAGCACTATTTTTCGGACAACTCCGACCTTTATCGAAAGCTGGTGCTGGAGCGCCAGGTGGTCGATCAGCTGTTCGCCTACATGCCGATGAACCGCGATCCGGGGCTGTTCTGGGTGCTGGCGCGAGTCGTCGACCCGGCCGCGACCGCCGAAGTGCGCGACGAGATCCTCGCGACCTTCGCGCGCGCCCGCACGGAGACGCTCTCGCCGGACAAGCTGCAGCGCATCAAGGACCGCATGCGCTTCGGATTCCTCGCCGGCCTCGACAATTCGCCGGCGATCGGCGCCGCCCTTGCGGGCTTCGTGCAGTACGAGCGCAGCGTCGAGACGGTCGACGCCCTGTACGCGACCTTTGCCGCGCTGGCGCCAGCCGACCTGACGGCGGCGGCCGACCGGCACTTCCGTGACGCGGTGCGCACCGTCGGCATCATCGCCAGCGGCGATTCCCTCGCCGGGCTGGAAGCCGGCGGCCCCTCGGTCGATGCCCTGGCCGCCGCGGCGACCACCGGCGAGGCCGCCTTCCGCCTGGTGGAACGGCACAGCGACGCCTCGCCGCTGGTGGACGTCTCGTATGTCTTCCGGGCCGGCGCCATGCTGGACCCGCCGGGCAAGAAGGGCCTCGCGCAGCTGACCGCGATGATGCTGACGGAGGCCGGCTCGGCGTCGCGCTCCATCGACCAGATCAACGACGCCCTCTATCCCATGGCGGCCGGCTTCGGCGCGCAGGTCGACAAGGAAATGGTGCGGCTGTCCGGCACCGTCCATCGTGACAACCTGGCGGCCTGGTACGGCCTGACGGCCGAGCAGCTGCTCGCCCCCGGCTGGCGCGAGGAGGACTTCCGGCGGCTGCAGACCCAGCTGGTCAACGCCATTCTCACCGACCTGGTGGCCAACAACGACGAAGAGCTCGGCAAGGAAGCGCTCTACCAGTTCATCTACGGACCGGAACATCCCTACGGCACGCTGACGCTCGGCCGGGTGGAGGACGTCCAGGCGCTCACGCTCGACGACGTGCAGGCGTTCTACGCGGCGCACTACCACCCGGCGAATCTCACCGTGGGCCTGGCCGGCGGCTATCCCGCGGAGTTCGTCGCCACGCTGCGCCGCGACCTGGCGCGCCTGCCCACGGTTGATCCGGCGGCCGCACCGGCATCGCCGGGCAGCCCGGCTCCGGTCCGCGGTCACCAGGCGCTGATCCTGGAGAAGGACACCATGGCGCACGCGGTCTCCTTCGGCTTCCCGATCGAGCTCAAGCGCGGCGATCCGGACTGGGTGCCGCTGTGGCTCGCGACCCAGTGGCTGGGCCAGCATCGCAGCCAGAACGCGCGGCTGTTCCAGGCCATTCGCGAACAGCGCGGCATGAACTACGGCAACTACGCCTACATCGAGTACTTCCCGCGCGGCATGTACCTGACGCAGCCGGATGCAAACCTGTTCCGGCGGCAGCAGATCTTCCAGGTCTGGCTGCGGCCGCTGACCGGCAACAACGAGGCGCACTTCGCCACCCGGGCCGCCCTGTACGAGCTGGACCGGCTGATCGAGCAGGGCCTCAGCGAGGCGGAGTTCGAGGCCACGCGGGCATTCCTCGACAAGTGGGTGGCCCAGCTGGTCAGCTCGCAGCCGGCCCTGCTCGGCTATGCCATCGACAGCGACTGGTACGGCATTCCCGACTTTCCCGCCTACGTGCGCCAGGCGCTGGCCGGGCTCACGCTGGACGACGTCAACCGGGTCATCCGCGAGCGGCTGTCGACGAGGGACATCAAGTTCGTGTTCGTGACGCCGGACGCTGCCGACCTGAAGCGCCGCCTGCTCGGCAACGAGCGCTCGCCGATGAGCTACAACTCGCCGAAGCCGGAGGCGCTGCTCGCCGAGGACGCCGTCATCGAGGTCATGCCGCTCGGGTTCGGCGCGGACTCGATCGAGGTCGTGCCGGCGGACAGCGTGTTCCGGCGCTGATGCCGCCGAGCCGGCCCGCAGGGAGAGATGCAGAATGAATGAACGCATCGTGGCGGACGAGGCCGCCCGCACGGAGATCGAAGCGCGCGTGTTCCGCAAGCTGGTGGAGCACCTCCGCGCCCATCCAGAGGTCCAGAACCTCGACATGATGAACCTGGCCTACTTCTGCCGGAACTGCCTGTCGAAGTGGTACGTCGGCGCGGCGGCCGAGGCGGGCGTGGTGCTGGACTACGAGCAGGCGCGCGAGATCGTCTACGGCATGCCCTACGGCGAGTACAAGCGGCGCCACCAGCGCGAGGCCACGCCCGAACAGCTGGAGAAGTTCGCGGCGGCGGAGCAGAAAGCGACGCCCTGAGGCCCGCTCGCGGCGGCGTGAATTGCGCCGCAACATGCGGGAAAGCGTGCTATTTTCCTTCCCCGGGGGTCTTTGGGGGAGGACTCGTGGGCCGATTGGCGCATATGCGACGGCAGTCGCCGGGCCGACCACTTGCTGCCACGGCGGCCGCATGAGTACGGGCGCGGCGCGACAGCTCGGGTCCGAGACGCTGGCGGGCATCCTCGAGGCCACGGTGGAACTGGGCCGGCCGATCGAGCACCTCGCGATCCTCGACGAGGTAGCGGCGGCCGCAACCCGCCTGCTCGATGCGGAGCGCAGCTCGGTGTTCCTGCTCGACCCCGCCACCGACGAGCTGGTGATGACGGTCGTCGGTGACATGCCGCCGATCCGCGTGCCCAACGGCCGGGGCATCGTGGGGCACTGCGCGCGCGAGCGGCGCCTGGTCAACGTGCCCGACTGCGCCGCCGACCCGCGCTTCAACGCCGCGGTGGATCGGCTCAGCGGCTTCCACACGCGCTGCCTGCTGAGCCTGCCCCTGCTCCACCAGGACGGCCGGCTGTTCGGCGTGCTGCAGGTGCTCAACAAGCGCGGCGGCACCTTCGATGCCCACGACGAGCTGGTCGGATCGATTCTCGCCGCGCAGTCCGCCAGCGCGCTGCAACGGGCGCAGGCGGTCGAGGAGCGGCTCGCGGCCGACCACCTGCACGAGGAAATCCGGGTAGCCCGCGAGATCCAGATGAGCGGCCTGCCGGACGTAATGCCGCCGCTGGCCGGGTACGACGGCGCCGGCCTCTTTCTGCCGACGGACCAGACGGGCGGCGACCTGTTCGACTTCGTTCCCGTGGGCACACACGGCATGTTCCTGCTGCTCGGCGACG
Source organism: Gammaproteobacteria bacterium (assembly GCA_035444525.1). Classification (GTDB taxonomy): domain Bacteria; phylum Pseudomonadota; class Gammaproteobacteria; order Steroidobacterales; family XN24; genus XN24. The sequence continues at coordinate 14,311 of DAOMOU010000026.1, forward strand.
CCACCGGCCACGGCATCGGTCCGGCGCTCTCGGCCACCCAGGTCCGCGCCATGATCCGCGTGGCTCTGCGGCTGGGTGCGGACCTCGACGATATCCACACGCACGTGAACAACCAGCTGCTGGACGACCTGCCGGACGACCGCTTCGTCACCGCCTTCCTCGGCATGCTGGACGCCCGCAGCCACACCCTGCGGTTTCATGCCGCGGGCCAGGCGCCGTTGCTGCACCTGCATGCCGCCGGCGGCGAGGCCGCCTGGCACGACGCCACCACGATCCCGATGGGCGCCATGCCGCTGGCCGAGCCGTTCCCCGCAAAGACCATCGAGTTCGCGCCGGGGGACCTGTTCGCGCTACTTTCCGACGGCGTCTACGAATACGAGGACGCGGCGCGCCGGCCGTTCGGCGAGCAACGGGTCGCCGACCTGCTGCGGCAGCTGCAGCATCGGCCGATGCGCGAGGCGGCGCGTGAGCTGCACGCGGCATTGCGTGAGTTCGGCGGCGGCGCGGCGCAGGCCGACGACGTCACCATCGTATTGCTGCGCAGGCTGCCCGGCATGGAGTAGCCTGCGGCGGGTGGAACTCGAACGCGGTTTTCGCGGCGTATACTCGCGAGACGGCAGGGGGAGCGGAGATGGAGCGACTGTTCAGGCGCGATTTCGACTCGCTGGCGGAGATTTTCGCCCTGACGGAGGAGTTCTTCGCCGCAGCGGGGATCGATCCGGAGCAGCTGTACACGGTCAATCTCGCGGTCGAGGAGCTGTTCACCAATATGGTGAAGTTCAATCCGGATGGTGACGAGCACATCTCGCTGCAACTGCAGCATGCCGACCGGGCGGTCCGGGTACGCTTGTGCGATCGCCGGGTCGAGCCCTTCGACGTCACCGTGCCCCGCCTGGTCGACAGGAACGCACCCGTGGAGCAGCGCGAGACAGGCGGGCTGGGCCTGTACCTCGTGCAGCAAATGGTCGACACGCTGGACTACGTCCACCGGGACGGAGTAACCACCGTGACTTTCACCAAGAACCTGGGCTAGCAGCATGTTCGATATCCAATCCAGGGGCGAGGGCAGGATCGTGATCTCCGGGCGCCTCGACGCCTCGCAGGCCCGCAGGGCGCAAGAGTTCATCGACGGCATCGAGAACCCGCGCGAGTTCGACCTCGCGAGGCTCGAGTACATTTCCAGCGCCGGGCTCGGCATCCTGCTGCGCACGCAGAAGCGGGTCATGAGCCAGGGCGGCGCGTTGCGGCTCGTGAACGTCGGCAATCACATCCGCGACGTCTTCCGCTATTCCGGGTTCGACAAGATCTTCGTGATCGAGCCGTCGCCAGGCGCCGATTAGCCCTCGCGACGCCCGCCAACTTTTTGTCCAGTGCGCCGTATGTATGAGTAAGGACCCGGACGAAAGACTGGTAAGAGCGTGCAGGAACGGCGACCGTGCCGCCTTCGAGACTCTGCTGGCGCGCTACGAACGGCCGGTTTACAACGTCGCGATCCGGATGCTGCGCCATCCGGAAGACGCCAGGGATGTCGCGCAGACCACGTTTCTCAAGGCGTTCGAGAAACTCGAGCAATTCGACTTCGGGCACAGGTTCTACAGCTGGATTTACCGGATTGCCATCAATGAATCCA
>DAOMOU010000027.1:0-15902 GCA_035444525.1 Gammaproteobacteria bacterium
ACCCCGTCGAGCACGGCATCCTGCTGATCGGGCTGTACGAGCTGGCGCATCGCCCGGAAGTGCCGTGGCGGGTGGTGATCAACGAGGCCGTGGACCTGTGCAAGCGCTACGGCGGCAGCGACGGCCATCGCTTCGTCAACGCGCTGCTGGATCGCTCCGCGCGCCGTTATCGCGCCCTGGAAACCGGCACGGCCGGCTGAGCCACGGGAGACGCCCATGCCATTGCCCGAGCCCGCAGAACGCGAAGCGATCCATCGGCGCGACATCGAGTGCCGCGGCTTCCGCCGGGCCGACGGCCTGTGGGACATCGAGGGCCGCATGACGGACGTCAAGGCCTACGGATTCGACAGTCGCTATCGCGGCCGCCTCGAGCCCGGCATGCCGGTGCACGACATGCACATGCGCATGACGCTGGACGACCGGCTGGTGGTGCGCGACCTGCAGGTCGCCTCCGACGCGCACCCCTTCCCGAACTGCGCCGAGATCGAGTCGGCCTATGCCACGCTGGTCGGCACGATGCTCAAGCCGGGCTGGACCAGCCTGGTGCGCGAGCGGCTGGGCGGTGTGGCGGGCTGCACGCATCTCACGCGCCTGGCACAAGAACTCGCGGTGGTCGCCATGCAGACCATCATGCCGCTGCGCAGCCGCGACGAGGCGGTCACTGAGGGCCAGGAGCGCAAGCCGCCGCATCTCGACGGCTGTCACGCACTGGCGACCGACGGGCCGATCGTGCGCGAGATTGCGCCCCGGTGGTACCGGGGCGAGCAGTGAGCGGCGGCGAGTTCGGTCTGATCGCCCGGCTGGTGGCCGCGACGCCCTGCCGGCGCGGCGATGTGCTGGTCGGCCCCGGCGATGACGGGGCAGTGCTGCGTGCGCCGCCGGGCATGGACCTCGTGCAGACCATCGACACCTGTCTCGAGGGCGTGCATTTCCCGCCGGGGCTCGATGCCGCCGACATCGGCTGGCGCAGCCTGGCGGTGAATCTCTCCGACCTGGCGGCGATGGGCGCTGAACCCGCCTGGGGCCTGCTGTCGCTGTCGCTGCCCCGGGCGGACGAGGGCTGGCTGGACGGGTTCGCGAGCGGCGTCGCGGCGCTGGCCTCGGAGTCGGGAATCGACATCGTGGGCGGCGACACCGTGCGCGGGCCGCTCGCGGTCACCTTCGCGCTGACCGGCTTCGTCCCGCCGGGCGCGGCGCTGCGGCGCAACGGCGCCCGGCCCGGCGACGGCATCTGGGTGACCGGCCCGCTCGGCGGGGGCGCTGCCGGACTGGCCGCATGGCGTCGCGGCGGGCGCGAGGACGCGACCGGGTTCCTGCGGCCGCGTCCGCGGCTGGCCGAGGGCCGGGCGCTGCGCGGCATGGCCGGTGCCGCCATCGACGTCTCCGACGGCCTGCTCCAGGACCTCGGCCACGTGCTCGAGGCCTCCGGCGTCGGCGCCACCGTGGCGCTCGAGCGCGTCCCGCTCGCGCCGGGCGCCGCTGCTGCGGGCGAGGCAGCCGGCCTCGCCATGGCGCTCGACGGCGGGGACGATTACCAGCTGTGTTTCGCGGTCCCGGCCGCGCGCGAGTCGGAGCTGCTGGCCGCGGCCGCCGGCTGGGATGCGCTGCCGGTGCGGATCGGCGCCATTCGCGCCGAGCCGGGACTCGTGCTCACCCGGGACGGGCAGCCGGTCACGCGGCCGGCGGGCGGCTGGGATCCGTTTCGCGAGGTGGCGCCATGAGTGCGCTATCGCCGCGCCTGCTGCGCGATCCGGTGCATTTGCTCGCGCTGGGCTTCGGCACCGGGCTGGCGCCCCGGGCACCGGGCACGGCCGGCACGCTGGTCGGCGTGCTGCTGGACCCGCTGCTGCGGCCGCTGGGCCTGGAGCTGCGGATCCTGGTGGTGGCGCTGATGTTCGGCGCGGGCGTGTGGCTGTGCGGCGAGAGCGCCCGGCGGCTGGGCGTGCATGATCATCCCGCCATCGTCTGGGACGAGATCGTCGGCTACCTGGCGCTGATGCTCGTGCTTCCGGCGGGCTGGGGCTGGGCATTGGCCGGATTCGTCGCGTTCCGCTTCTTCGACATCGTCAAACCGTGGCCGATTCGCCAACTGGATCACGGAGTCGGCGGGGGGCTGGGCATTATGGTGGACGACGTCATGGCGGCGGCCTGGGGGGCAGTGGTGCTCCTCGGGATCGGGTTCGCCCTGGGGATTCAATGAGCGTCGAGCCGAAAGAAATGGATGCCTCGCACCCGTCCAAGGGTGAAATGCCGGACAAGATCGGCAAGTACAGCATCATCCGCGAAGTGGGCCGGGGCAGCTCGGGCACGGTGTACCTGTCGCACGATCCCTTCTATGGCCGCGACGTCGCCATCAAGCTCTACAAGGAGCCGAGCGGCGAGGACGAGAGCGAGCTGCGGGTCGCGCGCAAGATGTTCTTCAACGAGGCGCAGATGGTGGGTCGGCTGCAGCACCCGAACATCCTGCCCATCTACGACGCCGGCGAGGAGAACGGTCGCTATTACGTCGTCATGGAGCACGTGCACGGCGCGCGCACGCTGTCGGCCTATTGCCGGCCCGACAACCTGCTGCCGATCGAGGAAGTCGTCCGGATCATTTTCAATACCGTGCGCGCCATGCACTACGCCCACACCCGCGGCGTCGTGCACCGCGACATCAAGCCCAGCAACATCATGCTCACCATGAGCAACGAAGTGCGGGTCATCGACTTCGGCATCGCCCTGTGGGTGGACAACGAGGTGTCCGTCATCCGCGGCGTCGCCGGCTCGCCCAGCTACATGTCGCCGGAGCAGATCAAGGCCGAGGAAATCGGCCCGCGCTCCGACCTGTACGCACTCGGGGCGGTGATGTACGAGCTGCTCACCGGCCGGCGGCCCTTCAAGGCCGCCAACCTCGCCAAGCTGCTGCACCAGATCGTGTTCGCCACGCCGCACCCGGTGCACAAGCTGCGGCCCGACGTCCCGGAGGAACTCGAGGAAGTGGTGTGGCGGGCGATGCGCAAGAAGCCCGAAGACCGCTTCAGCAACGGGCTGGAGTTCGCCGCTGCGCTCACGCGCATTCACCAGACCTTGCGCAGCACCCGCGATGCGCTCGACGAGCGCGAGCGGGTCGCCATCCTGCGCGGGCTGCGTTTCTTCCACGACTTCTCGCATACCGAGATCCGCGAGCTGATAAAGGCGGCCGAATGGCGCGAGTACGCGCCGCAACAGGAGATCGTTCGCCAGGGCGAGATGGACGATCGTTTCTACGTCATCATCTCCGGCGAAGTCGCAGTGGAAGTGGACGGCCAGAAGGTCGGCCACCTGATGCCGGGCGACTGCTTCGGCGAAAGCAGCGTGGTGCCCAACGCCCGCCGCCAGGCGACCATCCGCGCGCTCGGCGCCGTCACGTTGCTGCAGGTCAGCTCGACGCTGCTCGAGACGCTGTCCGCCGCCTGCCAGCTGCGCTTCAACCGCATGTTCCTGCAGACGCTGATCCAGCGGCTCCAGGGTAGCGGGCACGCCAACGCCTGACCGACGACTCCGCGGCGCGTTCGACCGCGAGCCGGGGCTACGGTCGACCGCGAGCCGGGGCTACGGTCGACCGCGAGCCGGGGCCGCATGAGGCCCCCCTCGCTCGGCGAAATCTTTAGCTCGCTCGGTGAACCTCATGCGTCCCCGGCCCGCTGCGCTATCGCTGGAGGCGCGCTGGCCGCGCCACCGACGCAATCGCTGACACTTCTGGCAGGCGCAATCGCTGTGGTCGGGGAGGCGCCGATCCGTCGCAGGCGTAGCGGCCGCGGGCGTGCGGGGCGGGCTGCGCGGCGCTCGCGCACAGGACGTGCGCGAGCGAGCCTACAGGGACGTATTCACGGCGTCCGCGCAGGTCGCCCGGCACGGCTGCGGCCGCGGCAATTCTCGTGCATGATCTGCCCCCGGATGAGGCACGAAACAGGGTAGCGATATGGCGAGCGAAGTGCAGGCAATGGGCCTGTGGCGGCGGCTGGGCGGCAGCGAGCTCGGACGCTGGCTGTTCACCCGCATCGTGTGCGTCAAGGCCCCGTACTTCGCGTCCATCTCGCCGCGCCTCACGCGGCTGGAGCCCGGCCGCTGCGAGGCGTACCTGAAGCACCGCCGGCGCGTGCAGAACCACATCGGCACCGTGCACGCCATCGCGCTGTGCAACCTCGCCGAGCTGTGCGCCGGCCTGGTCACCGACGTCAGCATCCCGCGCGACATGCGCTGGATTCCGCAGGACATGACCGTGCGCTACCTGAAGAAAGCCGCCGGCAGGATCTCCGCCATCGCCACGCCGGCGACCGAACTTCGCTCAACCGCCGAGCCCTATCCCGCCACCATCGAGGTCAGGCTGAGCGACGCCGCCGGCCAGCTGGTCGCCAGCGCCGACATCCACATGTGGCTCAGCCCGCGACCCGGCCAGCAAGCCCGAAAAGCCTGAGCGATCGACGAGCCGGCAGCCGATCGGTCGACATCGCAGCTGCCGAGCCGCCGACAATGTACCGGCCAGTCGACGTTGCAGCGGCTGGGTGTGTCGGTGGCGGCCTGCGCGGCGCTCGCGCACAGGACGTGCGCGAGCGAGCCTACAGGGATGTATTCACGGCGTCCGCGCAGGCCGTCGCCGGCGTACCCGGCCGCGGCCCGCAGTGACCGGGACCACTTACCGAGGCAGCGGCCCGTCCAAGTCCTTGTCGCGCTCGATCAGCGCGTAGGCCGAGTGGTTGTGGATCGACTCGAAATTCTCCGACTCCACCGTGTAGGCGCGAATCCGGTCGTCCGCATTCAGCCGCACGGCGATGTCGCGCACCAGGTCCTCGACGAACTTGGGGTTGTCGTAGGCGCGCTCGGTGACCCACTTCTCGTCCGGTCGCTTGAGGATGCCGAACAGCTCGCAGGAGGCTTCCTCCTCGGCCAGCTCGATCAGTTCCTCGAGCCAGACGAAGCCGCCGACCTTGACCGCGATCGTGACGTGCGAGCGCTGGTTGTGGGCGCCGTAGTCGGAGATCTTCTTGGAGCAGGGGCACAGGCTGGTGACCGGCACCACGACCTTGGCCCAGATGATGCTCTCGCCGTTCTTCCGCTCGCCGATCAGGCTGGCCTGGTAATCCATCAGGCTTTGCACGCCGGAGACCGGCGCCGTCTTGTTGACGAAATACGGGAAGCTCATCTCGATGTGGCCGGACTCGGCGTCGAGCCGCTCGGTCAGTTCGCTCATCATGTCGCGGAAGGACTTCACCGAGATCTCGCGCTCGTGGTTGTTGAGAATCTCCACGAAGCGGGACATGTGCGTGCCCTTGAAATTGTGTGGCAGGTTCACGTACATGTTGAAGTGCGCGACGGTGTGCTGCTCGCCGCCGGCGCGCTCCTTGATGCGCACGGGATGCACGATGTCGCGGATGCCCACCTTGTTGATGGGAATCTGGCGCAGGTCGGCGCTGCCCTGGACGTCTGCGATCGGATCGATGCTAATGGCTCCGGCCTCACTGATGTCTTTCATGATCTGTTTCCCGGTTGGGCTTGTGGTCTGACCTGCCCGGCGTCCCCGGGCCCGTGCCCCCGGCGCGAAAGTCAACTTGCGGGCGGCTCGACGCTGGTTTCGCGGCGGCGCCCCGGCGGGATTCACTCCCCGGTATTCAGGCCTGTCCCACGGTACGAAGTTCCGGCCGGCGCTGCCAGGCACGGACCGATTCGAGCACGGACTGGGCGTCCAGCCCGGCCGCGGCGAGGCATTCCTCGCGCGAGCCGTGCTCGATGAAATGATCCGGAATGCCGAGATTCAGCAGCGGCACGAGCACCCGGTGCGCCGCCAGGCATTCCGCCACGGCGCTGCCGGCGCCGCCCATCAGGGCGTTGTCCTCGAGGGTGACCAGGGTGCCGTGGCCCTCGGCCATGGCCAGCACCATTTCTTCGTCGAGCGGCTTGACGAAGCGCATGTTCACCACCGTCGCATCGAGATCGGCGGCTACCTGCTCGGCAACCGGCACCATCGCGCCGAAGGCCAGCAGGGCGACGCCGCGGCCGCGCCGGCGCAGTTCCGCCTTGCCCAGCGGCAGCGCGTGCATGGCGCTGTCGATGGGCGCGCCCGGGCCCCGGCCGCGCGGGTAACGGATGGCGCTCGGGCCGTCCAGCGTGACGCCGGTGTAGAGCATCTGCCGGCACTCGTTCTCGTCCGCCGGCGCCATCACCACCATGTTCGGTATGCAGCGCATGAACGACAGGTCGTAGGCGCCGTGATGCGTCGGCCCGTCGTTGCCCACCAGGCCGCCGCGATCGAGCGCGAACACCACCGGCAGGTTCTGCAGGGCGACGTCGTGAATCAGCTGGTCGTAGCCGCGCTGCAGGAAGCTCGAGTAGATGGCGACCACGGGGCGCAGGCCCTCGCAGGCCAGCCCGGCGCCCAGCGTAACGGCGTGCTGCTCGCAGATGCCGACGTCGAAATACCGCCCGGGAAAGCGCCGTGAATACTCCACCATGCCGGAGCCCTCGCGCATCGCCGGGGTGATGGCGACGATGCGCTCGTCCGCTTCCGCCATGTCGCACAGCCAGTCACCGAAGATGGCCGAGTAGCTCTTGCCCTTGGACGGCGCCTTGTGGATGACGCCCTGTTCGGGATCGAAGGGGCCCGGGCCGTGCCAGGTGATGGGGTCCGCCTCGGCCGGGGCGTAGCCCTTGCCCTTGCGGGTCACGACGTGCAGGAACTGCGGTCCCGGCAGGTCGCGGACGTTGCTCAGCGTCTTGAGCAGCACGTCCACGTCGTGGCCGTCGACCGGCCCGATGTAGTTCATGCCGAGCTCTTCGAACAGCGTGCCGGGCAGCACCATGCCCTTGACGTGCTCCTCGGAGCGGCGCGCCAGTTCCCACACCGTCGGCATGCGGCGGATGAGTTTCTTGCTGCCCTCGCGGATGGTCGAATACAGCTTGCCGGACAGGATTCTCGCCAGGTAATGGGACATGCCGCCGACGTTCTCGGAGATGGACATGTCGTTGTCGTTCAGGATCACGAGCAGGTCGACGTCCAGGCTGCCGGCGTGGCAGAGGGCCTCGTAGGCGAGGCCCGCGGTCAGCGCACCGTCGCCGATGACCGCCACGACGCGGCGGCGCTCGCCCTTCTGCTTCGCCGCGATCGCCATGCCGAGCGCCGCGCTCACCGAGGTGCTGGAGTGGCCCACGCCGAAGGTGTCGTACTCGCTCTCGAAGCGGGTGGGGAAAGGCGCGAGGCCGCCGAGCTGGCGGATGCTGCACAACCGGTCCCGCCGGCCCGTGAGGATCTTGTGCGGGTAGGCCTGGTGGCCGACGTCCCAGACCAGCCGGTCGTGCGGCGTGTCGAACACGTAATGCAGCACGGTGGCGAGTTCCACGGTGCCGAGGTTGGCGGCGAAGTGGCCGCCGGTCCGGGACATGGTCTCGACCAGGTAGGCGCGCAGCTCCTCGGTCAGGGGCTCGAGCTGGTCTTCCGGCAGCGCCCGGAGATCGGCCGGGGCCTGGATTCGCGACAACAGCGGGTATTTGTCCTCGAGTCCCATGTCAGAGCTTGCCGTGCCGGCCGAGGTGACGACCAATCCGGCGATTATCCGCCACAGCGGCGGCGCTGTCCAAAGGTCCGGGACGGGATTCGCGGCCCGCGACGGACCGGGCCGGCCGGTCGCCGGGGATCAATGCCGCCGCTCGGTGAGCCAGCCGGACAGCCAGCGCAGCGGCTCGGCCGCCTGGCCGAGCGGCCGCAGCGCCGCCAACGCCTCGTCGTGCAGCTCGCCCAGCCGGCGCTTGGCCTCGGCCATCCCCGCCACGCTGGGGTAGTTGGGCTTGGCGCGGGCGGCATCGGCCTGCACGCGCTTGCCGAGCACGCCCGTGTCGCCCTCGACGTCGAGAATGTCGTCCTGTACCTGGAAGGCCAGCCCGATGGCGGACCCGTAGGCCTCGAGGGCGCGCAGCTGCTCCGGCGCCAGCACATCGGCGCTGGCCGCGGCCATCAGGACGCTGGCATGGATGAGTGCGCCGGTCTTGAGCCGGTGCATTTGCTCCAGCGCCGCGACCGACAGCGCCTGCCCGGCTGCTTCGAGGTCGACCGCCTGGCCGCCGGCCATGCCGGCGGTGCCGGAGGCGCGCGCCAGCAGCCGGATGATCTCCAGCCGCCGCGCCGGGTCCGGCACCATGTGCGGGTCGGCGGTGAGAATTTCGAAAGCGAGCACCTGCAGGGCATCGCCCACCAGGATCGCGGTGGCCTCGTCGAAGGCGCGATGGCAGGTCGGCCGGCCGCGCCGCAGGTCGTCGTCGTCCATGGCCGGCAGGTCGTCGTGCACCAGCGAGTAGGCATGGATCAGCTCGACTGCAGCCGCCGGTCCGTCGAGGCGACCTGGCGGCACGCCGAGGGCCTGGCCAGTGAAGTACACCAGCACGGGACGGATGCGCTTGCCGCCGCCCAGCACGGCGTAGCGCATGGCCTCGTGCAGTCGCTGCGGCGCGGTGTCGACACCGGGCAGCCAGCGCTCCAGCGAGCGCTCGACCCGCGCGCCGCACTCCGCCAGCCGGTCCGGGCTCGTCACTGTTCGGGCTCGAACGGTTCGAGTTTCGCGTCGGCGCTGTCGCGCGAGAGGATTTCGACTTTCTGCTCGGCGTCACGCAACGCGGCCTGGCAGCGGCGCGTCAGCGCCACGCCGCGCTCGAAGTCCGCCAGCGACCGTTCCAGCGGCTGATCGCCGGACTCGAGCCGGCCGACGAGTTCCTCGAGAGCCGCCAGCGCCTGCTCGAAATCCAGCTCGTCCACCGGCTCGGCGGCCGGCGATTTGGGGGTCTTGGCTTTGGGCATCGGGACTCGCGAGATCGGCAACAAGGGCCGCGCTACGATACCGGGGCGCGCGCCGGCGAAGCAATCCGCAATGCCCGCGAGCAGGGTGTGGCGAGTTGACAGCCCGGCACGCCCGGACTAACCTTCCAGCATTGATTTAGACTAAGTCTAAATTAAGTCCAGATCGCATTTGAGGCGTGCCCGCAGCGGGCATCGCGTCGTTGGCGGTCAGTCAGTTTCACGACACCGGGTCCGGTGGCAAACCGGGCTGAACACCATCCCAGGAGGACGATTCATGTCTAACTTGAAGGGCAGCAAGACCGAGCACAACCTCAAGGAGGCTTTCTCGGGCGAGTCCCAGGCCAACCGCCGTTACCTCTATTTCGCGTCCAAGGCCGACGTCGAGGGCTACAACGACGTGGCCACCGTGTTCCGTTCCACTGCGGAAGGCGAGACCGGCCATGCGCACGGCCACCTCGAGTACCTCGAGGCGGTGGGCGACCCGGCCACCGGCCTGCCGATCGGCGGCACCTCCGACAACCTGAAGGCCGCGATCGCCGGCGAGACCCACGAGTACACGGACATGTACCCGGGCATGGCGAAGACCGCCCGTGACGAGGGTTTCGAAGAGATCGCCGACTGGTTCGAGACGCTGGCCAAGGCGGAGCGCAGCCACGCGAACCGCTTCCAGAAGGCGCTGGACAACCTCGACGCCTGATGTCCTTTGCGGGGGCGCCGTCGGCTGCCGGTCGACGGCGCCCCATGCTGTTTGGGCATGCTTTTGGCCAGCGCGAGCGCGCCGCGTCATCGCGGCGTGAACTCCCCGCGGCTGCCCGGTTGGAACCGACCACGAAGGAGCACTGCTGATGTCCGTCGATTCGCCACGCCGCGAAGGCAGCCTGGAGGCGCCGACGCGGCACCCGGTCGCCTGGAAGTCCACGGAGTTCTGGGACGAGGAGAAGCTGTTCAGGGAGATGGAGCGCGTGTTCGACATCTGTCACGGGTGTCGTCGCTGCTTCAACCTGTGCAATTCCTTCCCCACGCTGTTCGACGCGGTCGACGAGTCGGACACCGGCGAGGTGGACGGCGTGGCGCGCGAGGTCTACTGGAAGGTCGTCGACCACTGCTACCTCTGCGACATGTGCTACATGTCGAAATGCCCCTACGTGCCGCCGCACGAGTGGAACGTCGATTTCCCGCACCTGATGCTGCGCGCCAAGGCCGTGCGCTTCCGCAAGGAAGGCGCCAGTCGCCGCGACCGCATCCTGACCTCCACCGACGCGGTCGGCCGGCTCGCCGGCATCCCGGTCGTCGCCGAGGTCGTCAACGCGGTCAACCAGAGCTCGGGCGGCCGCAAGCTCCTCGAGAGCGTGCTCGGCGTACATCGCGATGCGCCGTTGCCGAAGTACCATTCCAAGAGCATGCGCAGCCGCCTGAAGGGCCGCCCGGCCGACCGCCAGGGCGAGCCTGCCGAGGGCACCCGCGGCCGCGTCGTGCTGTTCGCGACCTGCTACGGCAACCGCAACACGCCGGAGGTGGGCGAGGACCTGGCGAAGGTGTTCGAGCACAACGGCATCCCGGTGCGCCTGGTCGAAAAAGAACAATGCTGCGGCATGCCGAAGATGGAGCTGGGCGACCTCGAGTCGGTACAGCGCTCCATGGAAGCGAACATCCCGGTGCTGGCGCGCGCCGTGGACGAGGGCTGGGACATCGTCGCGCCGGTGCCGTCCTGCGTGCTGATGTTCAAGCAGGAGCTGCCGCTGCTGTTCCCCGACCGCGAGGACGTGAAGAAAGTGGCGGCCGCCATGTACGACCCCTTCGAGTACCTGTCGCTGCGCCACCGGGCCGGCAAGCTCAAGACCGAGTTCAAGACCACGCTCGGCAAGGTGAGCTACCAGGTGCCGTGCCACCTGCGCGTGCAGAACATCGGCCTGAAGACCCGCGACATCCTTTCGCTGGTGCAGGACACCAAGGTCGAGGCCATCGAGCGCTGTTCCGGCCACGACGGCACCTATGCGGTCAAGAAGGAGTTCCACGAGAACTCGGTGAAGATCGCGCGCCCGGTGGTCAGCCGGGTCAAGGGCGCCACGCCCGACCATTTCACCAGCGATTGCCCGATGGCGGGCGAGCAGATCGCGCACGGCCTCAAGGACGGCACCACGGCGCAGCACCCCATGACGCTGCTGCGGATCGCCTACGGGCTCTGAGGGCGAGTTCGCGCACGGCACACGGCCATACGATTGACGGAGAGAGACGAATGACTCAGCTGACTGCAAGCGACCTGATGAGCCTCGAGCAGTACGCGCGCGAGCGCGCGAGCTTCCGGGCGAAGGTGCTGGCGCACAAGAAGACCCGCCAGGTGGCGCTGGGCCCGAACGCGACGCTGTACTTCGAGGACGGCCTGACCATCCAGTACCAGGTGCAGGAGATGCTGCGCATCGAGCGCATCTTCGAGGCCGAGGGCATCGAGGACGAGCTGTCGGCCTACAACCCGCTGATTCCGGACGGCAGCAACTGGAAGGCGACCTTCATGCTGGAGTATCCGGACGTCGAGCTGCGCAAGCGCGAGCTGGCGCGCCTGGTCGGCGTCGAGGACAAGGTCTGGGTGCAGGTCGACGGCCACGACAAGGTGTTCGCCATCGCCGACGAGGACATGGAGCGCGAGACGGAGGACAAGACGTCCTCGGTGCACTTCATGCGCTTCGAGCTGGACCAGGAAATGATCCTGGCGCTGAAGGGCGGCGCCGGCCTCGCCATGGGCGTCGACCACGACAACCTCAAGGTGGTCGTCTCGGTGCCGGAGGCGGTGCGCGACTCGCTGAGCAACGATCTCGCCTGAGAAAATGGGGACACTCCCCAATTCCGCTTGCGGAATTGGGGAGTGTCCCCATTTCCATCTGGTAGAATTCCCGCCGCCCGGGTGCTCTTGCCCGGCGGTGCAGGGACTCCATGAGCCAGGATTACAACGCTTCCTCGATCGAGGTCCTCAGCGGCCTCGATCCGGTCCGGCGCAGGCCGGGCATGTACACCGACACCACGCGGCCCAACCATCTCGCCCAGGAGGTGGTGGACAACAGCGTGGACGAAGCCATCGCCGGCCACTGCAAGCGCATCGCCGTGACGCTGTTCCGCGACGGCTCGCTGCAGGTGGAGGACGACGGCCGCGGCATGCCGGTCGACGTCCATCCCCAGGAAGGCATCCCGGGCGTCGAGCTGATCCTCACCCGGCTGCACGCCGGCGGCAAGTTCTCGCAGAAGAACTACCGCTTCTCGGGCGGCCTGCACGGCGTCGGCGTGTCCGTGGTCAATGCGCTGTCGCGCAACCTCGAAGTGTGGATCCGGCGCGGCGGCCAGGAATACAACATGAGCTTCCGCGGCGGCGAGAAGAGCGCCGCGCTGGAGAGCGTCGGCACCGTGGGGCGCAACAACACCGGCACCACCATCCGCTTCTGGCCCGACGAGAAATATTTCGATTCGTCGAAGTTCTCGGTGCCGCGCTTGAAGCACCTGCTGCGGGCCAAGGCGGTGCTGTGTCCCGGCCTGAAAGTGACGCTGCACCAGGAAGCCAGCGGCGAGACCGACACCTGGCTTTACGCGGGCGGGCTGGGCGATTATCTCAAGGAGTCGCTGCAGGGCGTGGCCGCTATTCCGGCGGAGCCGTTCACCGGCAGCGTCGAGGGCGGCACCGAGGCCGCCGACTGGGCCCTGGCCTGGCTGCCCGACGGCGGCGAACCGGTCGCCGAGAGCTACGTGAACCTGATCCCGACCGTGCAGGGCGGCACGCACGTCAACGGCTTCCGGGCCGGCCTCACCGATGCGCTCAGGGAGTTCTGCGAGTTCCGCAACCTGCTGCCGCGCGGCGTGCGCCTGGCGCCCGACGACGTCTGGGCGCAGGTCGCCTACGTGCTGTCCGTCAAGCTCGAGGACCCGCAGTTCTCCGGCCAGACCAAGGAGCGGCTGAGCTCGCGCGAGTGTGCCGCCTTCGTTTCCGGCACGGTCAAGGATGCGCTGGCCATCTGGTTGAACCAGCACCCCGAGGCCGGCGAGAGCATCGCGCAGCTGGCCATCGCCAACGCCAGCGCGCGCCTCAAGGCCAGCCGCAAGGTGGTGCGCAAGCGGGTCGTGAGCGGACCGGCGCTGCCCGGCAAGCTGGCCGACTGCAGCGCCCAGGACCCGGAGCGCGCCGAGCTGTTCCTGGTGGAGGGCGATTCCGCCGGCGGCTCCGCCAAGCAGGCGCGTGACCGCGAGTTCCAGGCCGTCATGCCCCTGCGCGGCAAGATCCTCAACACCTGGGAGGTGGATTCCGCCGAGGTGCTGGGCTCGCAGGAGGTGCACGACATCAGCGTGGCGCTGGGCGTCGACCCGGGCTCGGGTGACCTGCGCGGGCTGCGCTACCACCGCGTCTGCATTCTCGCCGACGCCGATTCCGACGGCCTGCACATCGCCACGCTGCTGTGCGCGCTTTTCCTGAAGCATTTCCCGGCGCTGGTGGATGCCGGCCACGTGTTCGTCGCCATGCCGCCGCTGTTTCGCATCGATATCGGCAAGCAGGTGTTCTACGCGCTGGACGATGCCGAGCGGCGCGGCGTGCTGCACCGGATCGAGGCCGACAACCTCAAGGGCAAGGTCACGGTGACCCGCTTCAAGGGCCTCGGCGAGATGAGCGCGCTGCAGCTGCGCGAGACCACCATGGCGCCGGAAACGCGCCGCCTGGTGCAGCTGACCCTGACCGAGGGCGACCAGACCCATGAGCTGATGGACATGCTGCTGGCCAAGAAGCGCGCCGGCGACCGGCGCGAATGGCTGCAGGCCAAGGGCAACCTCGCCGAGGTGACGCCGTGAAGGACCTGGAACTCGACTTCGAAGGCGTCGAGCGCCTGCCGCTCAAGGAGTTCACCGAGAAGGCGTACCTCGATTACTCGATGTACGTGATCCTGGATCGCGCGCTGCCGCACATCGCCGACGGCCTGAAGCCCGTGCAGCGGCGCATCGTCTACGCGATGAGCGAGCTCGGCCTCTCGGCCGGCCAGAAGCCGAAGAAGTCGGCCCGCACCGTGGGCGACGTGATCGGCAAGTTCCACCCGCACGGCGACTCGGCTTGCTACGAGGCGATGGTGCTGATGGCGCAGTCCTTCAGCTACCGCTACCCGATCGTCGACGGCCAGGGCAACTGGGGCGCGCCCGACGACCCCAAGTCCTTTGCCGCCATGCGCTACACCGAGGCGCGCCTGACGCCGTACGCCTCGACCTTGCTGTCGGAGCTGGGGCAGGGCACTGCCGAGTGGCAGCCCAACTTCGACGGCACGTTGACCGAGCCCGTGCGGCTGCCGGCGCGGCTGCCGAACCTGCTGTTGAACGGCGCCTCGGGCATCGCCGTCGGCATGTCCACCGACATTCCGCCGCATAACCTGCGCGAGGTCGCGGCCGCCTGCATCCACCTGCTGGAGAACCCGAAGGCGTCACTGGACGAACTGCTCGAGCACGTGCGTGGCCCGGACTTCCCGACCGGCGCCGAGTTGGTGTCGCCGAGCGCCGACGTCCGCGCCATTTATGAGACCGGCAACGGCACGCTCCGGCTGCGCGCGCGCTGGGAGCGCGAGGATGGCGAGATCGTGGTGCACGCCCTGCCGTGGCAGGTATCCGGCAGCAAGGTGCTGGAGCAGATCGCCGGCCAGATGCGCGCCAAGAAGCTGCCGATGGTCGAGGATTTGCGCGACGAGTCGGACCATGAGAACCCGATCCGCCTGGTGATCGTGCCGCGCTCCAACCGCGTCGACTGCGATGCGCTCATGGCGCACCTGTTCGCCACCACCGACCTGGAGCGGACGGTGCGCGTCAACATGAACGTCATCGGCCTCGACGGCCGGCCGCGCGTCATGGACCTGCGCGGCCTGCTGGCCGAGTGGCTGGACTACCGCCTGCAGACCGTCACCCGCCGGCTGACTTTCCGGCTCGAGAAGGTCGAGGCACGACTGCACGTGCTCGACGGGCTGTTGATCGCGTATCTCAACATCGACGAGGTCATCCGCATCATCCGCAGCGAGGACGAGCCCAAGCCGGTGCTGATGCGGACCTTCGGCCTGTCCGACCTGCAGGCCGAAGCCATCCTCGAGCTCAAGCTGCGCCACCTCGCCAGGCTCGAGGAGATGAAGATCCGCGGCGAGCAGGACGCACTCGCCAAGGAGCGCGATGCGCTGCAGAAGACCCTCGGCAGCAAGGCCCGCCTCAGGCGCCTGGTGCGCGACGAGCTGGCGGCCGACGCCGACAAGCACGGCGACGATCGCCGCACCACCATCGTCGAGCGGGCCGCGGCCCAGGCGCTCGACGAGAGCGCGCTGCTGCCCACCGAGCCGGTCACCATCGTGCTGTCGCAGCGCGGCTGGGTGCGCGCCGCCAAGGGCCACGACATCGACCCGCTGGCGCTGAGCTACCGCTCCGGCGACGGCTTCCTCGCCGCGGCGCAGGGGCGCAGCAACCAGGCCGCGATGTTCCTCGACAGCACCGGGCGGGTCTACAGCCTGCCGGCGCACGGCCTGCCGTCAGCGCGCGGCCAGGGCGAGCCCCTGTCGGGAAGGCTCAACCCGCCCGACGGCGCGACCTTTGCCGGCACGCTGATCGGCAGCCCGGACGAGCGCTGGCTGCTGGCAGCATCCGACGGCTACGGCTTCGTCGCGCGGCTCGCCGAGCTGGCGTCGCGCAATCGCAGCGGCAAGCACGTGCTGAAGGTGGCCGGCAAGGCGGCCGTGCTGCGGCCCTGCCCTGTGCCCGGCGATGACGATACGCTGGTGGCGGTGGTCAGCAACGCGGGACGCCTGCTGTGCTTCCCGGTCGCCGAGCTGCCCGAGCTGGCACGCGGGCGCGGCAACAAGATGCTCGGCATCGACGCGAAGAAGTTCAAGGCCGGCGAGGAGGCGATGGTGGCGGCCGTCGTGCTGCCGCCGGACGCGGCGCTGCGCGTCCTCTGCGGCCAACGCACCATGACGCTGAAGGCGCGCGACCTGGAAGACTACCTCGGTGAACGCGCGCGCCGCGGCGCCCTGCTGCCGCGCGGCTGGCGCAAGGTCGACGACCTCGCCGTCGACGCCTAGCCGGCTTCGCGCCTGTTCGCCGCCGGTTCATC
>DAOMOU010000028.1:0-15864 GCA_035444525.1 Gammaproteobacteria bacterium
CGGCCTCAGTGATCCGGTCGCCCAAGAGGTAACGCCGCGTGGCCAGGCGCTCGTCAAGCCAGTCGAGCGTCTCGAACAGCGCCCTGAAGGCCTCCTCGTAGGCCTTTTGCGTGGTGGCGAAGCCGCAACGGTAGACGCCGTTGTTGACCTGCTTGTAGACGCGCGCATTGATCGCGTCGATCTCGTCGTGCAACTCGGCCGGCCGGTAGTCGGCGTCCGATGACGCGAAAGCCGCGAAGGCGCTGTTGAGCATGCGGATGATGTCCGCCGACTCGTTGCTGACGATGGTGTGGCGTTCCTTGTCCCACAGCACCGGGACAGTGACGCGGCCGGTGTAGTCCGGCCTGGCCTGCAGGTAGACCTGGTACAGGTAGTCGCTGTGGAACAGCGGGTCGCCCGGCGTGAAGGCGCCGGCCTCACAGTCGCGGAACTCCCAGCCGTTCTCGAGCATGTGCGGATGCACGACCGAGACGCTGATGACGTCTTCCAGGCCCTTCAGGGCGCGGAAGATCAGCGTGCGGTGCGCCCACGGGCAGGCCAGCGAGACGTAGAGGTGGTAGCGGCCGGACTCGGCCCGGAAGCCGCCCTCTCCGCTGGGGCCGGGCGAGCCGTCCGCCGTCACCCAGTTGCGGAACGCCGAGTCCTGGCGGACGAACTCGCCGCCCGTCGACTCGGTGTCGTACCACTCGTCACGCCATTCGCCCTTTACCAGCAGACCCATGTCAAAAAACGCTCCCGGCGCAGCGGTTAAGCTGCCTGCCTGTTGTCTTCCAATTGAAGGGACCATTATGACCGATGAAAGTTACGCGGCCATGCGCAAGCGCATCAGCACGGCGAACGCCGGCCTCAAGGCCGCGCAGCCGGACACGCTGAAAGGCTTCAACCTGATGCACCAGCAGGCGATGCAGGACGGCGCGCTGGACCCGAAGACCAAGGAACTCGTCGCGGTGGCGCTGTCGGTGGGGTCGCGCTGCGATCCCTGCATCGCCTTTCACGTGCCCGCGGCACTGCGCCACGGTGCGACCCGCGAGGAGATCATGGAGGTGCTGTCGGTATGCGTGATGATGGGCGGCGGGCCGTCGCTGATGTACGCGGCGCACGTCATCGAAGCGCTCGACGAGGCGCTGGGCTCGTCCTGATCGCCATTGCGGCGCAGGGCAAGGGCCGGGGCGCCGTCTGCCGGACGGCGCCCCGGAGTCTCATGCGCCGAAGCCGAGCAGCAGTGCGGCCACGGCGTGCATCGCCGCCCAGCAGGTCGTGAAACGCCGGCCGGGGGCGGCGCCGACCAGGGCGCCCCGCAGCACGCCCCACACCACGTGTACCAGCAGCACCGACACGGCCGGCCCCGCGGCGGTCACCGCGATGCCGATCGCGGCCGCGGCCGCCGCCAGGTCCAGCAAGGCGGCGTCGAGCCGGCCGGACACCAGCGCCGTGCCGAGATAGACGAACCCCGCGGCGCCGCCGAGCGCAAGGATGAGCGGCTGGGTCATCGGCGCGGCGAGCATGGCCAGCACCGCCACCAGGACGCCGGCCATGGCGCCGGTCGCAGGTCCGAGCCCGGCCCGCGCGGCCCGGGCCCGGGCAGGCTCGACGGCGACGGCGACGGCGACGGGGGCGAGCGGCGAAAGCGCGTCCAGGCCGTCGTCCGCGGTGAGTTCCCGGGTCCAGTTGAGGTTCAAGTTGAGCGCTTGCATGGTCACTCTCCTGCGTTGTTGCGCCTGGTGGATCAACCTTACTTATCGATAAGTAAGTAAGGTTTACAAAAAAATTCGGTCACTCGTCGCGGCGCGGGCCGAGGCCGAGATCCCGGCGGATCTGTGTGGCGACCGCCTGCATGGCCGGCGCCCCGCGAAAGCGCGCCAGCTGGCGCGCGCCCTGCAGCGCCGCCACGATCTGCTCGGCCTTCGCGGTCGGCTCGCCCTCGAAGCGCATCCGGCCCTGCTCGCGACCGACCGCGCAGACCCGCGTCATCCAGGCCAGCAGCTCGTCCAGCAGTCGCTGGCCGGCAACGCGGATGTCCTCCGGCAGGGAATAGAAATCCGAGGCCAGCGCGCCGACCGGGCACATGGTGCTTTCCGTGCAGCACTCGGCGGTGGAGAAGGCGATAAAGCCCTCGAGCTGTTCCACCGGGTCGCCGTGGCCCGCCATGAAGGCTGCCGTGCGCTTGTGCAGCAGCTGCCGATAGTTCTCGATCACCGCCACGGCGAGGTCCGCCTTGGTGGAAAAATGGTAATGGACCGCGGCGTTACGGATGCCCAGCGGGCGGGCGATGTCCTGGTAGCTGAAGCCGTTGAAGCCATAGCTGCGCAGCAGCCGGTCGGCCGAGGCCAGGATCTTTTCACGGGTGTCGGTGGGCGCGGTCATGTCGCTCGTTCCAGCAAGGACTGACTAATTAGTAAGTAAGTTGCGGCCAGATGTCAATACCCCGGGAAGGTCGGGGCGGCGGGCATGTCGACCGATCAGCCGGCCTGGCCGGCGGCGCCCGCGTTTTCCAGCCCGAGGGTGGCGTTCCAGCGCGTCAGCCAGGCGCGCAGGTCGTCGGCCTGCATGGGCCGCGCCAGGAAATAGCCCTGGCCCTCGTCGCAGCCGAGCTCGGACACCAGGTCCCAGTCCTCCTGGCGCTCCACACCCTCGGCCACCACCCGCATGCCGAGCTTGTGACCCAGCTGGATGCTGGACTCGACGATCGCGCGCGCTTCGTGGTCCAGCGCCGCGGTGCGCACGAAGCGCTGGTCGAGCTTCATCTCGCTGTAGGGAATCTCGTGCAGCTGCGCCATGGTGGAATAGCCGGTGCCGAAGTCGTCGATCGACAGCTGGAAGCCGCCGAGCCGCAGGCGGGTGAGCGTATCGAGTGCCGCGACGCTGTCCTCCATCATCCAGCTCTCGGTCACCTCGAGAATGATCCGCGCCGGCGGAACGCCGAGCTCTTCGGCCCAGCCGGACAGCGTATCGGGCAGCTGGAGTTCCGCCAGCAGCAGCGGGGAAATGTTGACTGCCACCTGGATGGGCAGGCCTTCGCGGTGCCAGCGGGCGCACCAGGTGAAAGCCTCGCGTGCGACCAGTTCGGTCAGCTCCGCAATCATGCCGGTTTCCTCGGCCAGCGCGAGGAAAGCGCTCGGGCGCAGCAGCCCGCGGGTGGGGTGCTCGAGCCGCACCAGCGCCTCGACCGCGACGAACTCCAGGCTGCGCACCGCAATCTTGGGCTGGAACCAGGTCCTGACCAGCCCGCGCCGCAGGCAGTCCCGGAGATCCTCCTGGGCCATCTGCACCGCCAGCACCATGGTCTGTGCCGCCAGTTCCGGCTCCGGATGCAGGAGCAGGGCGGCCAGGTCGGCCCGGCTGAAGGGCTGCATGAGCGTGCCGAGCACGCGCAGACCGCGCGCGCGGGCGAGCCGGCTGGCCGCACTGAGGATGCGCGGGTCGGTGTCGCTGGTCAGGATGAGTCCGGCCTCGCAGCGCTGCTGGCCGAGGAAACGAATCGCGTCGATGCCGTCCGAGCTGGCCAGCGGCAGCGACAGCGCCACCATCCTCAGGCCCGGCTGCCAGGCTTCGGCGAACTCGACGTAGCTGGCCACCGTGCGCGGGCGATAGCCGCGCGCCGCGCAGTACTCCGCGAGCAACTGCCGGCGGCCGGCGTCGGCCTCGAGGATCAGCAGGCCGTCGTCCATCGTCGTTCCAAAGCCGGCGGCCCGCAGCCGGGGGCCGCGGATACCTGGCAGACAGAATCGTCCATGCGTGTACCCCCGTTCCGTGTGATACACGCGCCGAGCATAGCAACAAAGTCGTGCGCGGCTGCATAGCGGGTCACAGTTTGCCGACCGATGTTTTCGCTGCGATGCGACAGGCCGGGCGCGTATAATCGCCAGTGCGCCACAGCGGCGAGGACCGGTCCGGGGGGCCAGGCGATGTATCGGAGGGTGGAAGAACGGCTCGATCGCCTCGCGCACCTGGACCGCGGCTGCCTGTCCGGCGGCGGTCGCGGCGTTGAAAAAGAGTCGCTGCGGGTAGCGCCGAACGGGCGCATCGCAGCGACGCCCCATCCCCGGGCACTCGGGTCTGCGCTCGCCCACCCCTGGATCACCACCGACTACTCGGAGGCACTGCTCGAGTTCGTCACGCCGCCGCAGCAAAGCTGCTGGGAGACCTTGCAGTTCCTGTGCGACATCCACCAGTTCGTCTATCCGCGGCTGCCCGACGACGAAATGCTCTGGGCCACCAGCATGCCCTGCGCGGTGGGTGGTGACGCCAGCGTCCCGGTGGCCGAGTACGGCAGCTCCAACATCGGCCGGATGAAACACATCTACCGGCTCGGGCTTGGCTATCGCTACGGCCGCGTCATGCAGACGATCTCCGGTGTGCATTTCAATTACTCGCTGCCGGAGCCGTTCTGGCAGGTGTTTCGCGAGGTGGAGGGCTGGCAGGGCACGGAACGGGAATTCCGCGACCGGATGTACTTCGGGCTGCTGCGCAATTTCCGCCGCTTCGGCTGGATCGTGCTCTACCTGTTCGGCGCCTCGCCGGCGATCTGCAAGTCCTTCATGGGCGGCCGCGATCCCGGCCTGCCGGAGTTCGATCCCGCAACGATCTATGGCCCGCACGCGACCTCGCTGAGGATGAGCGACCTGGGCTATCGCAACACCAGCCAGGCCAGTATCCACCTGTCGATGAACACGCTCGACGAGTACGTCGCGGGCCTCGAGCAGGCCATCCGTTCGCCGTGGCCGCCCTACGAGAAGATCGGCGTGGTGTCGGCCGGCGAGTGGCGGCAGCTCTCGACCAGCGCGCTGCAGATCGAGAACGAGTACTACGGCTTCATTCGTCCCAAGCAGCCGATCCGCCCCGGCGAGCGGCCGACGCTGGCGCTGCGCCGCGCCGGCGTGGCCTACATGGAAGTGCGCGCCCTGGACGTTAGCCCCTATGATCCGGCCGGCGTGAGCCAGAACGAATTCCGCTTCCTGGAGGCCTTCCTGATTTTCTGCATGCTGCACGACAGCCCGCCGATCACCGCAGGCGAACTCGAACTGCTCGACGACAACCATGCCCGCGTCGCCGTCACCGGGCGTTGCCCCGGCCTGGCGCTCGCGATCTCGGGCGTGAAGAAGCCGCTGGCCGAATGGGGACGCGAAATCTGTCGGCAGCTCGTCCCCATCTGTCGGCTGCTCGACGGCAACGATCCGTTGCGCTCCTACAGCGCGGCGCTCGAGCTGCAGGCCGCGAAGATCGAGGACGTGTCGCTCACGCCCTCCGCGCGCATCCTCGCCGAGATGCGCCAGGAAGGCGAGTCGTTCTTCCAGTTTGCGCTGCGCATGTCGCGCCAGCACCAGGAGTACTTCGCCGCCCTGCCGCCGATGTCGCCCGAGCGGCTGCAGGAGTTCGAGCAGGAGGCGGCTCGTTCGCTCGAGGCGCAGCAGGCGATGGAAGCGGGCCCGGCCGAGCCGTTCGAGGAATTCCTGGCGAGTTATTTCGCGATGGCGGAGGCGGGATGATCGTTCACGTCGGTTTCCTCGTGCTGGGGTCCGTACTGCTCTACGCGGGCGGCGAAGGGCTGGTGCGGGGTGCGGGCACCATGGCACTGCGGCTCGGCATGAGTCCGTTCATCATCGGCATCACGATCGTGGCCTTCGCCACCAGCGCGCCCGAGCTGGCGGTCAGCCTGCAGGCGGCGCTGGCGGGGGTGGACGACGTCGCGATCGGCAACGTGGTCGGCTCGAACATCGCCAACATCGGCCTGATCCTGGGCATCTGCGCCGTGCTGCGGCCCGTGAAGATCGAGGCGCGCATCCTGTCGCTTGACCTGCCCTGGCTGATCTTCGTGTCGCTGCTCCTGGTGGCTTTCCTGAACGACGGCCACATCAGCCGGCCCGCCGGGCTGGTGTTGCTCGCCGGCCTCGGCGTGTTCCTGTACTGGAACATCCAGGTGGCGCGCCGGGAGCAGGAAGTCGAGCGGGTCCGCCAGGAGTTCGAGGGCGTCGCGCCGCGGGTCCAGGAATCGGCGTTCATGGACTGGGTGTTCATCGTCGGCGGGCTGGTCGCGCTGGTGGCCGGCGGCGCTGCTTTCGTGCGCGGCGGCGTGGGGCTCGCCACCGCGCTCGGCGTGAGCCCGGCGCTGATCGCGCTGACGGTGATTGCCGTGGGCACCAGCCTGCCGGAACTGGCCACCAGCATCGTCGCCTCGCTGAAGGGCAACGACGACATCGCGGTCGGCAACGTCATCGGCTCGAACTTCTTCAATATCCTGGCCATCCTCGGCATCACGGCCGTGCTGCGGCCCCTGGACCGCGGCGATATCACCATGGTCGACCTGGTGGTGATGCTGATGCTTGCCCTGATGCTGGTGCCGCTGATCATGGTGCGGCAACGCATCGGCCGGCCGGAGGGCCTGGCGCTGCTTGCGGCCTACTTCGCCTACATCGCCTGGCTGGCGCGCCAGGCCTGAGATCCGGGCTCAAGCGGCGGCCGATCCATGCCGCGGACGACCCGCGAAAAGAGGGCAGGGCCTAGTCCCGGGCGAAGATCGCCACCTGCCGCCCGCGCGCGTCGGCGTGGCCGCGGTACATGCCCTCGGTGCTGAACAGCATGCTGAAGCGGCCCGCGCCGTCCACCACGATGACGCCCCCGAGCCCGCCCAGTTCGCTGATTTCCTGCAGCACGGCGGCCGCCGCATCGCCGGGCGCTGCGCCCGTCCATGCCATCCTTGCGCAAATCGAACGCGCCGCCGCGGCGCGGATGAAGTATTCCCCATCGCCGGTGGCGGACACGGCGCAGCCCGCGTCCGCCCAGGTGCCGGCGCCGATGACCGGTACGTCGCCGAGACGGCCGTAGCGCTTCGCCGTGGTGCCGCCGGTCGATGTGGCCGCGGCGAGTTGGCCGGCAGCATCCAGCGCGACCGCCCCGACCGTGCCGAAACGGTCGTCGCCCGCGTCGCCGGGCGCCGCGCCGGTCTCATTGCGCAGCGTGGCGCGTTGCAGCTGCTGCCAGCGGCGCTCCGTCCAGAACCATTCGGCCGGCTTGAGTTCCAGCCCCTGGTCGATGGCGAACTCCAGCGCACCCGGCCCGGCCAGGAACACATGCGGCGAGGCCTCCATCACGCGACGCGCCAGCAATACCGGATGGCGCACCGAGCGCACACCGCCGACGGCGCCGGCGGCGCGGGTGGCGCCGTCCATGATCGATGCGTCCAGCTCGTTGCGCCCGTCGGCAGTGAACACCGCGCCGCGCCCTGCGTTGAACAACGGCGAGTCCTCCATCGGCAGGATGGCGGCAGTGACCGCGTCGAGCGCGCTGCCGCCGCCGGCCAGCACGCGCCAGCCGGCGTCCAGGGCCTCGTGGAGTGCGGCCTCGTAGCGCGCGCGGTCGGCGTCGCTCAGGTCGGCGGCGCGCAGCGTGCCGGCGCCGCCGTGAATCAGCAGCACCGGCTCCGCTCGCGGCTGGGCGAGGGCGGAAGGCAGCGCAACGGTCAGGGCCAGCAGGGCGGCGAATATCTTGCTCACGGTGCTTCCTCCGGCAGGGCGGCGTCAGCATAGCGTTGCCCGCGACTTGAAATTAATTGCCACATTAATTAATTTATGGCACAGGTCGTGATCGGGCAGGTGCAGGATGGTCGGGCAGAGTCGTGTGAGCCGCGTCGCGAGGAACCGCAAGGTGGGCCGGCCCAGCGAGCAGAGCCGCAAGGAGGTGCGCGCGCGTCTCGGCACGGCGGCCCGCGAACTGTTTGCCAGGCACGGCTTCGAAGCCGTCTCCCTCAAACAGGTCGCAGAGGCCGCGGGTGTCACCCCGGCGATGGTGCACTACTACTTCGGCGGCAAGCACGGCCTGTGGCTGGCGGTGCTGGAGGACTACCTCGAAGAGGCGCTCGGCAGCATGCTCGCGGTGCGCGACGAGATCGAGGGCCCCGGCGGCCTCGACGTGTACCTGGCGCGGCACACGGAGCTGCTTGGGCGGCAGCCCTGGGTGGCGCCGCTGCTGTTCAGGGAACTGATCCTGGGCGACGGGCCGGGCGCGGACTTCGTGCGGCGTTTTCCCAGCCGGCTGAGGGACCTGCTGCGCAGCGCCGTCGAGCATGCGAAGCGACGGGGGGAGATCGAGCCGGGACTGGACCCGGATCTGATCGTGCTGTCGCTGCTGTCGGCCGCGGTGTTCCCGTTCCTGGTACGACCGCTGGCAGAACAGCTGTTCGCGGCTCCGGTCGACATCGCCTTTGCCGCTCGTTGGTCGGCGCATGCTGCGCGCATGTTTCACCGGGGCGCCCGGCCATGAACCGCTGCCTGTCGCTGTGCCTGTTGCTGACGATGCTGGCAGCCTGCGGCGGCGACGGCACGGGACTGCCGGCCGTCGGCACGCTGGAGCGGGACCGCATAGAGATCGTGGCGGAGGCGCACGAGACGCTGCTGGAGATGCACGCCCGCGAGGGCGCGGCGGTAGCCGCCGGCGAGGTCCTGGCGCGGCAGGACGCTGCCCGGCGACAGACCGCGGTGGCCCACGCCGAGGCGGCACGCACGCGCGCCGCTCGCCGCGTCGACGAGCTGCTGCGCGGCCCGCGTCGCGAATCGATCGCGGAAGCGCAGGCCGGGCTGGACGGCGCCCGCCGGCGGCTCACTCTAGAACGGCGCGAGTACGAGCGACTGCAAGCGCTGGTCGAGCGGGGCCTGGTGAGCGCCGCCGAGCGCGACGGTGCGCAGCTGCGGCGCGATGCCGCGGAGGCCGAACGACGCCAGTGGGAAGCCCGGGTGGAGGCCCTGCTGGAGGGCACGACCGTCGAGGAACTGGACCAGGCGGTGGCGGCCCTCGCCGAGGCCGAGGCGGTGCTCGCCGATGCGCGGTTGGCCGTCGAGCGCCTCGTCCTGCGCGCGCCGCGCGACGGCGTGGTGGACGCCATCCCCTACAAGCGCGGTGATCGCCCCCAGCCAGGCGCGGTGGTGATCGTGATGCTGGCCGACCAGGCGCCCCATGCGCGCGTCTACGTGCCCCAGGCGGTGCGCGCCCGGGTGCATGCCGGCACTGCGGCCGAGGTCCGGGTGGCCGGCTACGAGCAGGTCTTTGCCGCCACGGTCCGGACGATCTCCGCGGAGGCGGCGTTCACGCCGTATTTCGCCCTGACGGAGCGGGACCGAGGGCGCCTGGTCTACCTCGCCGAACTGGTGCTGACCGAGCCGGCAGCGCGCGACCTGCCGGCCGGCCTGCCGGTCCAGGTGGACTTCCCCGCGCTGGGGCTGGCGGCGCAGTGAGCGGCGACGCCGCCATCGTCGCCACCGGGCTGACGCGCCGCTTCGGTGCGCTGGTGGCGGTCGATGCGCTGGACCTCGACGTGCCGCGTGCCGCCATCTACGGTTTTCTCGGCCCGAACGGATCGGGCAAGTCGACCACCATCCGCCTGCTGTGCGGCCTGCTCCTGCCGACCGCCGGCAGGGTCACGGTGCTGGGCTACGAGGTCCCCGGCCAGGCCGAGGCCGTGCGTCGCCGGATCGGCTACATGACGCAGCGGTTCTCGCTGTACGAGGACCTGTCGGTGCGTGAGAACCTGGATTTCGTCGCCGAAGTGCATGGCCTGCCCGCCCGCGAGAAGCGCGCCAGGCTGGCCGAGGCGATGACCGAGTACCGCCTGGCGGGGCTGGCGAAACAGCGTGCCGGGACCATGAGCGGTGGCCAGCGCCAGCGGCTGGCGCTGGCCGCGGCAACCCTGCACCGCCCGGAATTGCTGCTGCTCGACGAGCCCACCAGCGCGGTGGATCCACAAAGCCGCCGCGATTTCTGGGACAGCCTGTTCGAACTGGCGGGCCGCGGTACGACCATCCTCGTCTCGACCCACTACATGGACGAGGCCGAGCGCTGTCACCGGCTCGCGATCCTCGACCGCGGCCGGCTTGCTGCCGAGGGTGCGCCACGCGAGCTGATGCAGGGGCTCGCCGGCGACGTGGTCGAGGTCAAGACCGCCGGCACGCTGCAGGCGCGGCGGGTCCTGGAGTCCTTGCCCGCGGTGATCAGCATCACCCAGCTCGGCACGCGCCTGCGGGCGCTCGTCGAACGGCACGCAGGTATCGATCCGGCCGCCAGCCTCGGCAACGCCCTGGCGGCGGTTGGCCTGCCGGCGGAGGTCGAGCGCGTGCCCGCCAGTCTCGAGGACGTGTTCGTCGCGGCGACCCGCCGCGCGGCGGCTGCGGAGTGCGCCGCGTGAGCATTTCGCGCCGCGTCCGCGCCATCGCCAGCAAGGAAGTCCGCCAGCTGCGCCGCGATCGCCTGACGCTCGGCATGGTGATCGGCATTCCGCTGATGCAGATCGTGCTGTTCGGCTATGCCATCAACCTGGACGTGCGCCACCTGCGCGCTGCGGTGGCCGACGAGGCGGACACGCAATACTCCCGCCAGCTGGTGATGAGCCTGCAGGCCAGCCAGGTGATCGAACTCGTGGCGGCGGCGCGCAACGCGGCTGAACTCGAGGACCTGATGCGGGCCGGCGACATCGTGGTGGGGGTCTACATTCCGCCGGATTTCGAGCGGCGCCTGCAGGACCCGACGCGGCCCGCGGCCCAGCTGCTGGTGGACGGCAGTGATCCGGCGATCCTGGGCGTGGCGGGGCAACTCGTCGCCGCGCCGCCGCCGGGCAGGGTCCCGGCGACCGCCACCGCCGCGCCGGTGTTCGAGCTGCGCAATTACTACAACCCCGAGCGCCGTTCGGCCGTGCAGATCGTGCCGGCCCTGATCGGCGTCATCCTGACCATGACCATGGTGCTGTTCACCGCCGTGGCGATCGTGCGCGAACGGGAGCGAGGCAACCTCGAGTTCCTGATCACCACGCCGGTGGGCACGCTCGAACTGATGCTCGGCAAGCTCCTGCCGTACGTGCTGATCGGCCTGCTGCAGGTTTCGCTGGTGCTGATCGTCGGCCACCTGCTGTTCGGCGTGCCGTTTCGCGGCCAGCTGGGCGACCTGTACGCGGCCGCGCTGGTGTTCATCGCGGCCAGCCTGGCGCTGGGCCTGCTGATCTCGACCCTGGCGCGCTCGCAGTTCCAGGCGATGCAGATGACGTTCTTCTTCTTCCTGCCGTCGATCCTGCTGTCCGGCTTCATGTTTCCCTTCGACGGCATGCCGCGCCCGGCCCAGTGGATCGCCGAGCTCCTGCCGTTGACGCACTTCGTCCGCATGGTGCGCGGGATCATGCTGCGCGGCGCCGGGCTCGGCGAACTCGGCGCCGAGACCGGCGCGCTGCTGGCCTTTTTCATCGCGGTCATGACGCTGGCCGTGCTGCGCTTTCACAAGCGGCTCGACTAGCCGCAGCATGGTCGGGCAGTTATTCGAGCGGCATCTGTCGCGGCGGCGGCAGGCGCCGCACCACCGCCTGCCCCGGCTGCCGGCGAAAGGCGATCAGCGACAGGTCGTCCGGCTTGCTCGGCTGCGCCGCCGCTGCGGCGGATTCCGTCTCGGCGCCTTGCATACGCGCCAGCGTGCTCTGCGCCAACGACGCCAGGCCGCCGTCCAGGGGACCGCAGCGCATGATCGCAGCGATTTCGCTGAGTCGCAGGTTGTCCACCAGCCCGTCGCTGCAGACCACCACCGTGTCCATCGGACCGAGCCGGAGGGCCGAGCCGACCTCGATTCGCATGTCGCGGCTGCCGAGGAAATTCGACACGATGTGCCGGTCCTCGTGGTGCAGCGCCTCCTCGTGATCGACCAGCCCGGCCTGCAGCGCGAAGCCGACCGGCGAATGGGAAATGGTCCGCAGCTTGAGCCGTCCGCGCTGGCCGAACACCATCACTTCGGAATCGCCCACGTTGTAGGCGCGCACCTCGCTGCCGGCCAGTTCGGCGACGGCCAGCGTAGTGGCGGCGCCGGTACCCATGGCGAGCACCGAGGCATTGGCCTTGCCGATGCCGTCGAGGATGGCGGTCTGCAAGGACAATCCGGCCGCGAGCCCCTCTTCGACCGCGGCCGCCAGCGCCTGGATGGCGCGTGCGGCCGCTGCCCCGCCGTCCGGCGCTCCACCCATGCCGTCGGCCACCGCCAGCACCGCGCGGTCCGGCGCGAGCGGCAACACCAGCAGGGCGTCCTCGCTGCGCTCGCCGCCGGGCCGGGGCGCGGCCCAGACCGCGGCGGCGCCGCCCGCGACCCGGAGCAGCGCCTCGGTGGGCGCCTCCTCGGCCGACAGGAAGAGTGCCTCCGTGCCGCCGTCCATGCTCATCGGCGCGCGGCGGGCTGCCGGATGCGTTCGAACGCCGCCAGCATCCGCATGCCGTCGCGGTAGCGGCGTGCCGGCCGGACCTCGATGGCGCGCCGGATGAGGACGACCATGTCCGGATGCAGCTTCTGGCGCAGCCGCGCCGCGCCCGGCGGCGGCCAGTCGTAGGGCCAGCGCGGCAGGGTGCCGGTGAACATTCGATACAGCACCAGCCCCACGGAGAAGACATCCGAGGCGAGCACCGGGCGGCCCATCGCCTGTTCCGGCGCCACGTACCCGACCGTGCCGGAGCCGGAGGCCTCGATGCGCCGCCGCGCCAGCTTGGAAAAGCCGAAGTCGGCGAGGCGCAGCACGTTGCCGGGAAACAGGATGAAATTGTCCGGCTTGATGTCGCAGTGAATGATGCGCTCCTCGTGGGCGTGGGCGACTGCCAGCAGGATCTGGTGAGTGAAGTCCAGCGCCTTGGCGGTCGAGATGCGCCGTTGCAGCCGCGCACCGAGGGTGTCTTCGCCCAACGGCATGGAGATGACGAAGTAGCCGTCGATGAAGCAGGCGTTCTGGATCGGCAGGATGTTGGGGTGGTCCAGCTTGGCCAGCATCCTGACCTCCTTGCGGAAGTCGGCCAGGAAGTAGTCGTCCATCATCCGCCGGTGGGGGATCTTCAGCGCGACCCGCTGGCCATGGATGGTGTCGAAGGCCTGGTATACGGCGGCGAGCGGCCCGTCGGACAGGCGCCGCTCGATACGGTATTTACCCAGTTTCTGCCTGGCCCTCAGCACTTCATTGCGGCTCTCGCGGCGGGTTGCCGGGCCCTCGCCGGCCGGCCCCAAAGTCCCGGAATATAGGGCAAACCGGGCGCCGGCGCGAGGCATTGAATTTTCTGCCGGGGGGGCCATCTAAGGGCATAGACGGCGCCGGCGGCACCGGAATGGGCCGCCCGACGAACAATGGCATTGCACCAGGTACTTGGAGAGCACGGATCATGACCGGCTACGAGCGCAAGGATTTCTCTGACGAGGCGGATTTCGAGTTCACCGGCGACGCGGAACCGATGGACCTGCTGCCGGACATCGAACGGCGCGAGACGCGGCGCAGCGGACCCGGAACGGCGGCCCGCCGGACCCTCGAGGCGCTGGCGGAGAGCCGCCGCCTGAGCCGGGAGTTGGCCGAGCTGGACCATTTCGAGGATATTTGACGCGGGTCGAGCCTGTGCTCGGCCGGTCGCGGGTGAGAGAATGAGCTTGGCGGCGTGACGACGCGCCGCTGGAACGGCTCCGCGGACGCGGGGCAGGAGGCTTCGACATGAATGCTGTGACAGCTCGATCCGGGTTGGCGGCTGCGGCAATGCTCGCGCTGGCAGCCTGTACCACGGCCGGGCCAGAGATTCGCACCGATTACGATGCGGCGACCGATTTCTCGCAATTTAGCACCTTCGCCTTCATGGACCGCGCGGAGCGCGGCGAGACGCGCACCTACGACACCATCGGTGACCGGCGCGTGATGTCGTCCGTGCAACGGGAACTCGAGGCGCGCGGCTACCGCAGGGTGGACAGCGATCCTGACCTGCTGGTCAATTTCGCAATGGCCACCGAGGACGTGCAGGACGTGCGCAGCGTGCCGTCGTCGATCGTGCCGCCGCCCTGGTACGGGTGGCGTGGCGGCTACTACTACCCGTGGCCGACCTATGCGTACGAGACCTACGTGGACAGCTACCAGCGCGGCACCCTCTACATCGACCTGGTGGACGCCGAACGGCGCCAGCTGGTGTGGGAGGGGCGCGCGGTGGGACGTGTCACCAGGGCCACCCGCGAGGATCCGGCCGGGGCGCTGGACGCTGCGGTGGTGGAGATTTTCGCGCAGTATCCCTTCCGGGCGGGTCCGCTGCGCTAGCGGCCGGTGTCGCCCACCGGGCTCAGCGGCGTCGCGTCGGCTCCGGGTCGGCGCGACGCCTTGCCGGGTCGCGCGCCACCACGTCGCAGGCCGCGCCCTCGTGGCGCGCCGCGACGACCCGGTCCGCCAGGATCTCGAAGTAGAAGGTGCACTCGCTGCGCTCCGGCACGACGAGGGCCGTCCGGTCACGCTCCGGATCGAGCCGCGCGGCGGGGTCGGCCAGTGATTCCAGGCGGCGATCCAGCTCCCGGAAGCGCTCGAAGACCAGCACCGTGGCGGTATCCTCGCCGGTGAGGGTGCGCAGCGGCGCCCCCCAGGCGGCCAGCAGCTCGGAGACCGGCGCACCCTGCCATTCCTGCAGGTCCTGTTGCCACCAGGGTTGAGTGGGGGCGCAGCCCGCCAGGAGCAGCGCCGCCGCCGGCAGGCAGGTGATTCGGCAGCGGCGGTTGCGGGTCGGCATCACGGCCCGATCATATCAGCCCGCGTTTCTTCATGACGGCGTGAATGATCCAGGTGCCGAGAACCGCCACGCCGAGCAGCCCGATGGCGATGCCCGCGTTGTTGAGCGCCGTCGGCGCGAACAGCATCACCGCGCCGAGGCCCAGCATCATCATGCCCGACATCAGCTTCAGCAGTCGCCCCTCGCGCTCGCCCAGCTTGCGCGAGCCGAACTTCATCACGAACAGCAGCACGATGACCAGCAGCGGGATGACATAGATGATGTTGTACAGCACCAGGTACATGTAATAGACGAAGGTGTCGGCTTCGCGCAGCGTCAGGATGCGCGTGTAGACCATCGGCAGGCCGGCGGTACACAGCAGCTCGTAGCTGTTGACGGCCACCGCCAGCACGGCGGTACCGGCGAGCATGGCGTGGATGCTTTTCGCGGCGACCAGGTTGCGCATCCGCTGGTACATGCCGGGCTTCTTTGATTCCGGGATGGACAACGAGGGCCCGCCGGCGTCGAACCAGAAGTAGTCCTTGATGTTGATCGCAGCCAGCGTGACGGCCACCAGCCCGGCGATCAGCGTCACCATGCGCAGTTCGCCGATCAGCAGGAAGACGTTCAGCCAGGCCGCCATGAAGACGAAATAGATGACGCCCGAGATCACCACGAAAGTGCCGCCGACCAGCAACATGCGCGCCCGGCTGCGAGCGTGGACCATGAGGCTCAACAGGAACAGCAGCACGAAGAATGCACAGGGATTGAAGGCATCCAGTCCGGCGATGATCACGGTGAGGATGGGCAGGCCCCAGTCGGAAGGGTTGATCAGGCCGAGCACCGGCACCTCGACGCCCATCACCTTGCCGGGCTCCGGCGCGCCGCCGGACTGAGCGCCGAGCACCAGCTCCGGGTTGGTGCGGCAGTGTTCCATGCGCGCCAGCAGCACCGTGCCCGTGGTTTCCGGGCGCTCGAAACCGGTATGCATCGAGCCGCAGAAGATGAACGCGGGCACGCTGCGCGCCTGCTCGCCGGCGGCGGCCGCGACGTCGCGGTACAGGAGGGCGTTGTCGCGGTTCTTGGTGACCTCGTGCGCATGCAGCTCGATCCAGCCGAGCTCGTCCAGGGAAGCGACGAAGGGCTTGGCCTCGATGCAATGCGGGCAGGTTTCGGAATAGAAGTAGTAGACCACGACCCTCGATTCGCCGTCTGGGCCGGTGGTGAACCACTCGAGGTCCGCCGCCAGCGCCGTCGATCCGACCAGCAGGGTCAGCAGCGCGGCCAGGCGGCGAAAGAGCGTGGAATGCAGCATCGAGCCTCCCCGAAGTCTGGAGCGGCGCACTCTACTGGGCGTGCCGGGCAC
>DAOMOU010000029.1:0-15744 GCA_035444525.1 Gammaproteobacteria bacterium
TCAACGCGCTCGAGGCGGCCCGGCGCAGCCCGGAGGACCGGCGCATCATGGGCAATCCCTACGCGCTCAATCCCGCGGGTGAGCGCAGCGGGCCGGACGGCAGCGACCAGGCCCGTCCGCTGCGCGACCCGGACGCCGACGGCTGGACCGCACCGTTCGTGATGGCGGCGGTCAACACGCGGATCGTGCGGCGCAGCCACGCGCTGCTGGGCTGGCCATGGGGCCGCCGTTTCCGCTATGCGGAGTCGGTCATCACCGGCGACGGCGTCGCGGGGCTGGCGCGCGCCACCGCGCTCACCGCCGGGCTGGCCGGATTCATGGCCGCGGCCTCCGTCGGCCCGGCGCGCGCGGTGATGAACAGGCTGTTCCTGCCGCAGCCCGGCCAGGGGCCCGACGAGGCGGCGCGCGAGGCCGGCGGCTTCGAGATGCTGCTGGTCGGCCGGCATCCCGCCGCTCCGCGACGTCACATCCAGGCGCGGGTGACGGGGCGGCGCGACCCGGGCTACGGCGCCACGGCCCGGATGCTCGGTGAGGCCGCGATGTGCCTGGCGCTGGACGGCGACCGGCTGCCCGTGGCGGGCGGCTCCTGGACGCCCGCCACCGCGTTCGGCGCGCGCCTCATCGGGCGCCTCGCGCAACATGCCGACATTCGCTTCACCATTGATGTCTGAGGTCGCGGCGGGGCTGCAGCGCCGGGCTGTTATGCTTTGTAGCGTGTTCCGCAGGCGAGGGCCGCCAGGATGAAGATCAGCTGGAGCGAGTACGATCCCGGCAAGGGCTGG
Source organism: Gammaproteobacteria bacterium (assembly GCA_035444525.1). Taxonomy (GTDB): domain Bacteria; phylum Pseudomonadota; class Gammaproteobacteria; order Steroidobacterales; family XN24; genus XN24. Next base: position 783 of record DAOMOU010000029.1, read on the forward strand.
GATGAACTCCTCAAGGGGCCCGGCAAGCCCCGCGCGCATGCGCGCCAGCTCACCAAGTACCTTTCGTCACTCAGCCCCAGCCAGCTCAGCCGGCGCCAGGAGGCCGCCGAGCGCGCCATCATCGAGATGGGCATCACCTTCACGGTCTACAGCGAAGGCCAGAACATCGACCGGGCCTGGCCCTTCGACATCATCCCGCGGGTCATGCCGGCCGAGGAATGGCGCCGCATCGAGGCCGGCCTGAAGCAGCGACTTGCGGCGCTGAACATGTTCATCAATGATATTTACAACGAGCAGCGCATACTCGACGACGGGCGCTTCCCGCGCGAGCTGATCGAGACCTCGGGCAACTTCCTGCGCGAATGCATGGGTGTGAAGCCCGCACACGGCGTATGGGCGCACATCTGCGGCAGCGACCTGGTGCGTGACGCCGACGGCACGGTCTACGTGCTGGAAGACAACCTCCGCGTGCCCTCCGGCGTCTCCTACATGCTCGAGAACCGCATCGTCACCAAGCAGGTGTTTCCGGAGCTGTTCGCCCACAGCCGCATCCTGCCGGTGGACGACTACCCCTCGCTGCTGTTCGACATGCTGGCCTCGTTGTCGCCGCGGCCGCTGGACTACCCGGAAGTGGTTGTGCTGACGCCGGGTATCTACAACTCGGCGTATTTCGAGCACGCCTACCTGGCGCAGGCCATGGGTGCCGAGCTGGTCGAGGGCGGCGACCTGGTGGTGGCCGACGACGATTGCGTCTACATGCGCACCATCGCCGGTCTGGAGCGCGTCGACGTCATCTACCGGCGCGTCAACGACACCTTCATGGATCCAGAGGTATTTCGCGCCGACTCCATGCTCGGCGTGCCCGGGCTCATGCGCGCCTGGCGCGCCGGCAACGTGGCGATCGCCAACGCCCCCGGCTCGGGCGTGGCCGACGACAAGCTGGTGTACGCCTTCGTGCCGGACATCATCCGTTACTACCTCGACCAGGACCCGATCCTGCCGAACGTGCCGACCTACGCTTGTGTGAACAAGGACGATCAGCGCTTCGTGCTGGACAACCTGGCCGAACTGGTCGTCAAGCCGGTGAACGAGTCGGGAGGTTACGGAATGCTCATCGGACCGGCCGCGACGCGTGAAGACATCGACAAGTTCGCGCGCCTGGTCAAGCGTCAACCACGCAACTACGTGGCGCAGCCGGTGCTCAACCTGTCGACGGCGCCGACCCTGGTGCGCGGCCGGCTCGAGCCGCGGCACCTCGACCTGCGCCCCTTCGTCCTGCAGGGCGACCGCAGTGCCGTGACCGCCGGCGGCCTCACGCGCGTCGCGCTGGTGAAGGGCTCGCTGGTGGTCAACTCCAGCCAGGGCGGCGGCAGCAAGGACACCTGGGTCGTCGAGACCGGGGAGGCCTGAGCATGTTGTCACGAGTCGCCGAGCGCATGTACTGGGCCGCCCGCTACCTGGAGCGCGCGGAAAACACGGCGCGCCTGGTGCGCGTCTATGACGCGGCGCTGCTCGACCTGCCGGAGCAGGCCGGTGTCGGCTGGCCGATCCTGGTGGACATCTGCGGTGCACGCGAGACCTTCACCAGCCGTTACCCGAAGGGCGGCGATCGCGAGACGCTCAAGTTCCTGATCTCGGACCCTGACAGCCCGAGCTCCATCGTCGCCTCGCTGTCGCAGGCGCGGGAGAACTTCCGCACCACGCGCGACCTGTGCCCGACCGAGGCATGGCGCAGCGTCAACGAGCTCTACCTGTTCGGCCGCAAACACCTGCCGAAGATGGCCTCGCCGCGGCGCCGCCACGAGGTGCTTTCCGGTATCGTGCAACACGCGCAGCAGCTCACCGGGCTGCTGTCCGGCACCATGAGCCACGGCGACGCCTACAGCTTCATCTGCCTCGGCCGCAATCTCGAGCGGGCCGACATGACCACGCGCATCATCGACGTCGCCGCCGCCACGCTGCTGCGCTCCGCGGTATCCGAGGCGCGCCTCGACAACACCCTGTGGATGGCCGTGCTGAAGTCGCTTTCGGGTTACCAGATGTACCGCCAGTACGTGCGCCGTCGGATCCGTGCCGAGGACGTGATCAACTTCCTGGTCGGCGATCCCCTGTTCCCACGCGCCGTCACGCACTGCCTCATCGAGCTCGAAGCCGCGATGCACGCGCTGCCGCAACACGAAGGGCCGCTGCGCGCGGTGCTGCGGCTGCAACGAATGGTCGACGCGCAGCAGCCAGAGGCCGTCGAGGAGGCCGCTCTGCGGCGGCTCATGGACGAGCTGCAGCTCGAGCTGGCCGGCATCCATGGGCAGGTCTCGGCAGCCTGGTTCCTGCCGGAGCATGCCGGATGAAGCTGTTCAGCTGCCGCTGCGGTGCGCGTGTATTCTTCGACGACTACTGGTGCACCGCCTGCGGCGCCGATCTCGGCTATGCGCCCGGCCTGGCCATGTTTCTCGCCAGGGATGCGGGTGGCCCCGAACCTTTCCTCGCGGCCGATGGCAGCGCCTGGAAGGCCTGCCGCAACCGCGTGCTGTACAACGCCTGCAATTGGCTGCTGCCGGCCGACGACCCGGCCGCCTTCTGCCAGGCCTGTCGTCTCAACAGTGTCGTCCCGAACCTGTCCCTCGAGCACAACGTCAGGCTCTGGCGACGCATCGAACACGCCAAGCGACGGCTGGTCTACGGCCTGCTGCAGCTGGGCCTGCCGCTGGATGCCGCGCCGGGACGCCCGCCGCTGCGTTTCGAGTTCCTCGAGGACCAACGCAGCAATCCCGAGGTGGCCGAATCGCTGGTCATGACCGGGCACCGCGCGGGTATCATCACCATCAACCTGCTGGAAGCGGACGACGTGGCCCGCCACGCGGTGCGTGAGCAGATGTCGGAGCGTTACCGCACTTTGCTGGGGCATTTCCGCCACGAGAGCGGCCACTACTACGAGGCGCTGCTGGTGCCGGACGGCGCGGCCAGGGACGAGTACCGCGCGCTGTTCGGTGACGAGCGGGCAGACTATTCGGCCGCGCTCGCCCGCCATCACGAGGCCGGACCCGCCCCCGACTGGAGCGAGCGCTGTGTCAGCTCCTATGCGTCCAGCCACCCGATGGAGGACTGGGCGGAGTGCTGGTCCCACTACCTGCACATCACTGACGGGCTGGAGACGGCGCGCGCCACCGGCTTCGTCACCGACCCGCCGTCCGCCGACTGGGAGAGCGAGATCGCGCTATGGATTTCCGTGTCGGTGCGCCTGAACGAGCTGGCGCGCGGGCTCGGCGTCGACGACCCCTACCCCTTCGTGCTGAATGCGCCGGTGCGCGCCAAGCTGGCCTTCATTCATCGACGACTCGGAGCAACTCCGTCGGCCGTGGCGGCAACGGCGGCAGCACGCTGAAGGCCTTCTCGACATAGCCCTGCCAGCTGCGGCCGAGCTCCCGCAGGTAATCGTCGTCGGGACCGAACACCATGTGCCGGAGCGCGCGCGGCTTGCGCGGGTCGTAGATCAGCACCTCGATCGGCGGCCCCACGGTGACGTTGCTGCGCATGGTGGCGTCCATCGACAGCAGCGCCACCCTTGCAGTGTCGTCGAGCGGCAGCTCCGGCCGCACCAGCCGGTCGAGAATGGGCTTGCCGTACTTGAGCTCGCCAATCTGCAGGAACGGCGTCTGGCTCGAGGCCCGGATGTAATTGCCTTCCGGGTAGATCAGCAGGATGCCGGGCGCCCGCCCGGCGATCTGGCCGCCCAGGATGAACGTGGCGGTCATCGCCGTATCCGACTCGCCTCCCTCCGCGTGCTTGCGCCGCTGCTCCGCGTTGATCGCGCCGAGATACTCGGCCGCCTCCGCCATGCTTTGCACGGTCTTCAGGTTGGGTCGACGGTCGAACTCGAGGTCGTGCCGGATGCGGGTCCGGACCGCCTGCGTGGTGCCGAGGTTGCCCGCGGACAGCAATACGAAGAAACGGCCCGGCTCTTCCAATAGCACGTGCATCTTGCCGAACACGCTGACCTGGTCCGGGCCGGCGTTGGTACGCGAATCCGAGGCGAAGACCAGGCCCTGTTCGACGGCGATCGCGACGCAGTAGGTCATGGATGACGCCCTCAGGGCATGCGGATCTTGCCGCCGCCGCCCGACATGCCCGGCAGGCCGCCGCCAAGCCCCGCGCCGCCCGACTCCGGCACGATGATCGAGCCTGCGGCCTCACGCCGCATCTCCTGGAGGCGCTGCATGGTCTCCTGTACGGCGCGCTCGGCGGCCGCGCCGAAGCCGGCCACGGCCTCGCTGAGCGACGCCGCGGGAATCTCGAAGGACAGCGGCAGGGCGCCGGCGGGCGTCATCACCTGCGCCTGGCCGACATAGGACACCGTGCGGCCGCTGTCGGGCCGGCCGTCGGCATCCACCGGCGTCAGGCGCTGGATGGTGCCCACCCGGCGATCGGTGAAAATCTCTTCGAGGTACAGGTCGGCGGCATTCATGCCGGCGCCCGAATCCTGGTCTGTCATGACTTGGTCCTGTTGCGGGGAATTTCTGGCTGCGAACCTTAGCAAGTTCCGGCAGGCCGGGAAACGAAAAGGGCCCCTTTCGGGGCCCCTTCCGCAGAACGAACCCGAGGGCCCGATCTTGTCTCGACAGTCCTACCAGCGACCGCCGCCGCCGCCACCACCGCTACGCGCGGGGCGCTCTTCGCGCGGCTTGGCCTGGTTGACCTTGATGTTGCGGCCGTTCAGGGGCTTGTCGTTCAGCCCGCGAATGGCAGCCTCGGCCTCGGAGCTGTTCGCCATCTCGACGAAGCCGAAGCCCTTGGACTGGCCCGAGAACTTGTCCGTGATGACGGTGGCACGGGTGACGCTTCCGAACTCGGAGAAGGCGGTCCGCAGATCGTCTTCAGTCACGCTGTAGGCCAGATTTCCAACATAGATATTCATAACGTTTGCTCATTCCATACAAGAGTGCGTTGTTGCGATACAGCAGCAGCGGTCGGCCAACGCACAAAGCGACCCCTGCCGAGTTGCCCTCAGGGGCAAATTCTTCGATTCTCCTGGCGCGGTCCCCGCGACCGGCGACCATGGCGCTCCGCGCCGCCGCGCCCACGGGCCTTCGGCGGCGGCGAGCCGCGTCGGCCGTTTTCGATCGGCTCCGGCCGGATCGACGGATCGGGCTCGAAGCCCGCCACCATCCGGCGAGGAATGTCCTTGCCGAGCAACCGCTCGATGTCGGTCAGCAGGCGCCGCTCGTCCACGCACACCAGCGAGACGGCCTCGCCTTCGCTGCCCGCGCGGCCGGTGCGGCCGATGCGGTGCACGTAGTCCTCGGCGACATGCGGCAGCTCGAAATTCACCACGTGCGGCAACTGGTCGATGTCCAGCCCGCGCGCCGCGACCTCGGTCGCCACCAGCGCCCGCACCTTGCCGGCCTTGAAGTCGGCCAGCGCCTTGGTGCGCGCGGCCTGGCTCTTGTTGCCGTGGATGGCCGCGGCGGAGATGCCGTCACTTTCCAGCTGCGTGGCGAGCCGGTTAGCGCCATGCTTGGTACGCGTGAACACCAGCACCTGGCGCCAGTCGCCCGATCTCATCAGGTGCGACAGCAGCTCGCGCTTGCGGCTGCGATCCACCGGGTGTACGACCTGGGTGGTCAGCTCAGTCGGCGTGTTGCGCCGCGCGACCTCGATCTGGGCGGGCGCGTCGAGCAGGCCGTTGGCCAGCGAGCGGATTTCGTCCGAGAAGGTGGCGGAGAACAGCAGGTTCTGGCGACGCTTCGGCAGCATGGCCAAAACCCTGCGGATGTCGCGAATGAAGCCCATGTCGAGCATGCGATCCGCCTCGTCGAGGATGAGGAACTCGACGGACGACAGGTCCACCGTGCGCTGCTGGGCATGGTCGAGCAGCCGGCCCGGCGTGGCGACGAGGATGTCGACGCCGCGGCGCAGGGTGGCGATCTGCGGGTTGATGCTGACGCCGCCGAACACCACGGCACAGCTCAGGCGCGGCAGGTGGCGGCCGTAAGTCTCGATGCTGGCGGCCACCTGGGCGGCCAGTTCGCGGGTCGGCACCAGCACCAGCGCGCGGATGCGCCGCCGGCCTTCGACCGGCTTGGCGGCCAGCATCTGCAGCATCGGCAGCGTGAAACCGGCCGTCTTGCCAGTGCCCGTCTGGGCGCCGGCCAGCACGTCGCGGCCTGCCAGGATGACGGGAATGGCCTGCTGCTGGATGGGGGTCGGGGTGTCGTAGCCCTCTTCGGCAACTGCACGAAGAAGCTCGGCCTGGAGGCCGAGGGAATCAAATGACATAGAAACGTGATCTCCTGATCGTGTAACGCCCACCGGAAGCTTTGCTCCGGCCGGTCCAGGCTCGAATTAAGAGGTGCTCGAGGCTGACCGAAAGAGGCGTGCCACAAGGGCCGGATGCAGACCGGTGTGCATCAGGAGTGCGCGGACTATAGCACAAGTCCCGGCGATGCAAAGGATTAATTTGCAGAAACAATCCGGTGACAATCTCTTGCAGTTGCGAAATCGTCGGATTACATCGCCCGTCCAGACTCGCCTCCCAAGGCCGGATGCCCCGGCCGGAGGAGGCTGACATGAAACCGACTGAATGGATCACCGAGGGCATGGCCATGGCGGCCAACTTTCCCCTGGACGCGCAGTGGCGCTTCGCGGTCGCGGCCCTGAGCCTGTTCTGCATGGCCGGACTGCTGGCGTTGCTGCCGGAAATCCCGGAACTGCAACTCATCTGGCGGGCGGCCCGGGTGGTCGTGCCGATCATCAAGGTGCGGCGCGTGCTGGCCGGACGCCGGCAGGACTGGCGCGGGCTGCTGCTGGACGTCCTGACTTGAGGCGCCCGCCGCAGGCTGGAAACCGGTGTCTGACCCCAGTTTAAAACGGGGTCAGACACCGGTTTCAGTCGGGGAAGACGGCGATGCACTCGATCTCGACGCGCCCGCCGAGCGGCAGGCCACCAACGCCCAGCGCGGTGCGCGCCGGCTTCCCGGCCGGGAAGAACTCGACATAGACCTCGTTCATCGCTGCCCACTCGCCCACGTCGGCGAGAAACACGGTGCACTTCGCGATCCGCTCCATGGCGGCGCCGTGGCGCTCGACGGCCGCGCGAATGTTCTCGAGCGCCTGGCGGGTCTCCGGCTGGATCCCGCCCGGCACGAGCCCGGGCGAGCCCGGCCTGATGCCGAGCATGCCCGAGAGGAACAACAGGTCGCCGGCGCGCACCGCCTCCGAGAACGGCAGCCGGCCATCCGGGTCGCTCGCCATGGGATGGAACTCGAGGTCGGCCGCCAGCGCGCCGCCGGCGACGAGCACCGCCAGGCCGAGGATGAAACGTCGGATCATGCTTGTGTCTCCTTCAGATCTCGCCCCGCCGGGCAAAGCCGGCGATGTGCTGCGCCGCACGAAAGGCCAGCGCCATGATGGTCATGGTCGGCTGGCCGCGCCCCGAGGTCACCATGCTCGACCCGTCGCAGATAAACAGGTTCGCCACCTCGTGGCTGCGGTGAAAGCGATCCACCACCGAGCGGGTCGGATCATCGCCCATGCGGCAGGTGCCGAGCAGGTGCGCGCCGACGGTTTCCGGCTGCACGGGGTTGCGCCAGACCTTCGCGGCGCCCGCGGCCTCCGCAATGCCGACGGCCCAGTCCTGCAGAAACGCCGCCGTCGCCAGGTCATCGCGGTGATCATGGTACGTCACGCACAGCGACGGGCGGCCGAAGCGGTCCTTGCGGTCCGGGTCGAGGGTGATGGTGTTGGTCGGCACCGGCAGTGACGTCGTCGAGGCGGCCAGGAACATGTTGCGGGTGAAGCCGTGCGCCAGCGCCTCCTTGTAGCCGGCGCCCCAGGTCGGCGCGTCCGGCGGCATCGCCGTGAGCGCATACAGCATCGGCGAGGCCGCCAGGAACGGTCTCGCGTCGATGCCGCCGCCGCCGTAGAAGCCACGCCGCGGGTCGGACTCGTAGAAGTCGTGCACGATGCGGCTGCACTGCACGCTCTTGTAGTCGTGCAGCGGCTCGTCGAACCAGGCATGCGTGCCGGAGTGCGCGTTGAACATCAGGTTGCGGCCGACGTAGCCGCTGCCGTTGGCGAGGCCGTCGGGGAAGCGCTCGGAGGCGGACATCAGCAGCAGCCGCGGCGTCTCTGCGCCGTTGGCGGCGACGATGACTGCCCTGGCCCGCTGGCCGTGCTCGCGGCCCTCCGCGTCGTAATACAGCACCTCGCTGATGCGGCCGTCGGCCCCGGTCTCGAGGCGGTGCACGGTGGACCCAGGACGGATTTCGCAGCGGCCGGTTGCCTCGGCCTGCGGGATCATGGTGACCAGCGTGGACGACTTGGCGCCAGTCTCGCAGCCGAAACCCATGCAGAAGCCGCAGTGTATGCAGGGCGCCCTGCCATTGTAGGGCTGCGACAGGATCGCCACCGGCGCCACCTGCGGGTGCAGGCCGAGCTTGCGGGCGCCCTTCTCCAGCAACGCGCCGGATGATTTCAACGGCATGGGCGGCAGCGGGTAGGGACGGGAGCGCGGGGGATCGAAGGGGCCCGGCGCGCCGGACACGCCGATCTCCCAGTCCACGCGCGTGTAGTAGGGCTCGAGTTCGTCGTAGTCGATGGGCCAGTCGACGAGGTCCGTCCCGGCGATGCCGCCGAACAGCCCGCCTTCGCGGAAATCGACCGGCCTGAGCCGCCAGAAATTCGCGGAGAAGTGCACGCTGCTGCCGCCCACCATGCGCGCGTAATAGGCCGGCGGAAACTCGGGCACCGTGGCGGTATCGGCGGCGTTGCGCCGGAAGGACTGCGGGTCGCCGCCGTGCGGGCCGCCGACGAACTCGTGGTTGAACATCACGGCGAGTTCATCGTGGTTGAACTCCGCCGTCCGTCGATAGCGTCCCTGCTCCAGCACCACGACCTCGAAGCCGGCCACCGCCAGCTCGCGCGCCAGGATGCCGCCGGCGGACCCCGAGCCGACGATGACGAAATCGACCGGCCGGCGAGTGGCGAACAATGGTTGCTCAGCCATGGCCGTGATCTGCGCCGGAGTCCTGGCCGTGCTCCTGCACACCGGTCGCGGCGGCATCGTAATGCCCGAAAGGCGGCAACCAGCCGTGTCGATGCTCGAATCCGAGCAGCTTCCAGCCGGCGTAGTGGCGGTTGCCGCCATATGAAGGTAACGAGAACATTCCCGCCACGGTCAGGAACTGCATCAGGCCAAAGAACGGCGTGTCCTCGATGCCGCGCAGGATTGTGTCCTGGGCCGCGGCATCGAGCTCGGCGAAGGGCCGGCCTGTAGCCGCCGCCAGCTCGTCGAGCGACTGCGCGCCCCGCTGCAGCTCGCCGGCAGCCTCGGCCATGAACCCTCCGAGCGCCTGGTCGATGAAGTGGATCACGCCGGCCTCGCGGGCGCCGGGCGTCTCGCCATCGGGGATGATCCGCGCAGCAAGGGCCTCCAGCGCAGCGGCCTCGGTGCCGGCAAGATGCCGGAAGGCGGCCGCGGCATCGCGTGCCGCCGCCGCAGCCTCGGCCGCCGCCGCCAGGCCAGGAAACTGCAGCGCCAGCCAGGCGCCGCCAGACAGCGCGCCGGACGCCCGCAGGAATGCGCGGCGCGAAGGATCGCACGCCGCGTCTCGAAGACTCGAACCCATGTACGCTCCCCCGGCCCTGTTCGTGAACGAACCATTGCAAGGTAGTCGCATTCAATTCCCGCCGCCAGCAAAATTGGGGACATTCCCCAATTCGCGCCCGAATTGGGGAATGTCCCCAATTTCATGCTGCTATAGTCGCGGCCCGACCCGCAGGCGACACCAGTGGACAGGCAAACGGACAACTCGCTCGCTTACCAGGATCTCCAGCCGGACGACATCCTCGACTCCGTGGAGAGCCTCGGGCTGCGCTGCGACGGCCGGCTGCAGGCCCTCAACAGCTACGAAAACCGGGTCTACCAGGTGGGCATCGAGGACGGCGCGCCGGTGGTGGTCAAGTTTTACCGGCCGGGCCGCTGGTCGGACGCGGCGATTCTCGAGGAGCACGGATTCGCTTATGAGCTGGCGGCGCGCGACATCCCGGTGGTGGCGCCGCTGCGCCACGCCGGAAGCAGCCTCCATCGCCACCGGGACTTCCGTTTCGCGGTGAGTCCGCGCGTGGCGGGCCGCATTCCCGAACTGGACGATCTGCGGCTGCTGCGCCAGGTGGGGCGGCTGGTGGCGCGGCTGCACCTGTGCGGCCAGGCGGCCCGTTTCGAGCACCGGCCGCGCCTCACGCCGCGCCTGCTCGGCGACGCCTCGCGCGATTTCCTGCTCGACGGCGGCGTCATCCCGGCGCATGTCGTGCAGGCCTACGAGAGCCTGTGTGCGGACCTGCTGGACGCGGTGAACGGGGCCTGGGCGCGGGCGGGCGCGCGCGAGTTGCGGCTGCACGGGGACTTCCATCCGGGCAATGTGCTGGCGCAGGACGGGCAGGTCCATGTCGTGGACCTCGACGACACCTGCACCGGCCCGGCCGTCCAGGACCTGTGGATGTTCCTGTCCGGCGACCGGCACGAGCAGGAGCCGCAGCTCGCCGAGCTGCTGGCGGGCTACCTCGAGTTCCGGGAGTTCGACCCCGCCGAGCTACAGCTGATCGAGGCGCTCCGCGCGCTGCGGATCATGCACTATGCCGCGTGGCTGGCGCGCCGCTGGGAAGATCCGGCCTTTCGCGCCGCCTTTCCCTGGTTCGGCACGGCCCGTTACTGGGAGGACCACGTGCTGTCCTTGCGCGAGCAGCTGGCGCTGCTGCAGGACCCGCCGCTGGACTGGCGACCACCGGCGCCCTGAGGCCGGTCGGACGAAAACGGGCTCAGCCGCCGCGATTCTTCTTCGGGCCGGGCGTCAGGTGCACGCGACCTGACTTGCCGAGCCGGCGCTCGTTCAACCGCAGCACGATCTCGGCCACCGCCTCGGTCACCGATTTCAGGCTGCCTTCGCGGTGGCCGACGATCTCGTTGTGTCCCTGCGCGATCTCGTAGCGGTACCAGGTGGCCGAGCCGGCGCCCTCGGGCGCCTCGGCACGCGTGATGGACGACACCTCGAAGGGGTGGTCCTGCCGCCCCGCGGCGGCCTTCTGGGTCTTGTCAGTCATCGGTGCAGCTTACTCCATCTGCCGTCACCGTGCCCGCCGGGGTCGCCGGCGCTGCGGAGAACGCCTATTGATGGAGTCCGGCCTAAAGATGAACATAGTCCGCATGAATACGGTCGTGACGCATAATCCCGCCGACGCGCTGGTGACGCCCCGGCTGCGGCGGGAGTACCGCACCATGGAGTGCATGGTGCGTATCTGGTGCGCCAACCAGCACGGCGAGCGCGCCCAGGCGGCGCCCTGCGAGGAGTGCCGCGAATTCCTCGCCTACGCCGCGCGTCGGCTCGAAAAGTGCCCCTACGGCGAGGCCAAGCCGACCTGCGCCAAGTGCCCGATTCACTGCTACAAGCGTGCGCAGCGCGAGCACGCGCGCGTGGTCATGCGCTATGCGGGGCCGCGGATGACCTGGCGGCATCCCTGGCTGGCGCTGATGCACCTGGTGGACAAGCTGCGCAAGGTGGAGCACCCGATGGCCGAGCGCCGCCGCAAGTCCAACCGGGTGCAGTAGCCGGGTGACTCGAAACTGTTGCCTCGCGCGTGGCGAATGCTAGCATCGTTCACGGTGCGATTTGGCAGGTGACAGACATGTCCGGAGACCCCGTTTCCCGCCGCGGATTCCTTAAACTTTGTGCCAGCACGGGCGCGCTGGTGGCCGGCAGCCCTTCCCTGCTGGCCAACGCCACGCCCGAGCGTGTCCCGTCCCCGCCAGCGACCCTGGTGCGCCCGGACGGCCGGCCGCTGCGCCTCGAGGACCTCGTGGTCGGCGACAGTTACGTGTTTCATTACCCGTACGTCAGCACACCCTGCTTCCTGATCAACCTGGGCAAACCGGCGCTGCCGCAGGACAGCCTCGAGCTCGACGACGGGCGCCGCTATCGCTGGCGCGGCGGCGTCGGGCCGCAGCGCTCGGTGGTGGCGTTCTCGGCAATCTGCGCGCACCGCATGAGCTACCCGACGCCCACCGTGAGCTTCATCCATTACCGGCACGGGCCGATGGCCTTCACGGACAAGGAGCTCAACGCCACGCAACGCGAGCAGGTGATCTACTGCTGCTCCGAGGGCAGCGTCTATGATCCGGCCGAAGGCTGCCGCGTGCTCGGCGGCCCGGCGCCGCAGCCGCTCGCCGCCATCGACCTGGTGCTGGATGAACGGACCGGCGAGCTGCGGGCGACAGGAACCTACGGCGGCGACATGTTCGAGCGCTTCTTCGAGCGCTTCGGCTTCCAGCTGGCGCTGCAGCAGCGCAAGGACGAGGAGGACATCCGGGCGCTCGTCACGGACACCACCGAGGTCGTCCCGCTGCGCGAGTACAGCGCCAACACCAACGTCTGCTAGCCCCGCCGGCTGCGTGGCCGCCTAGGTTCGCAGCAGGGCTTCGACGTCTGTGTGACCGAGCATGCGCGCGACGTCGGCCGGCGTGCGCCCCTGTCCGTCGGCCGCCAGGCGCTGCGCCCCTGCGTCCAGCAGGCGCGCGACGATTCGCGTGAAGCCCCGCCCGGCGGCAATGTGCAGCGCCGTGGCGCCGGACTCCTCGCGCGCCTCCAGATCCGCCTCGCCCGAGGCGAGCAGCTCGTTGACGGCGTCGATGTAGCCACCCGAGACCGCACGCATCAGCGGCGTCCAGCCATAGGCGTCACGCGCCGCGGGCGCAGCCCCTGCCTCGAGCAGCAGCCGCGCGGCCTCCGCCCGTCCCTTGGCTGCCGCCACCAGCAGGGGCGTCCAGCCGATGCGCGCCTGGGCGTTGGGGTCGGCCCCCTCCTCCAGTAACAACCGCACCACGTCGAGGTGGTTGTAGGACACTGCGTACATCAGTGCGGTGCCGCCGTTGGCATTGCGCTCGTCGATCTCGGCGCCGGCCTCGAGCAGCGCCGTGACGCGCTCCAACACGCCATCGCCGGCCGCCTGCATCAACTCGGTCTTGCCGCTCGCCGACGGCGCCGTGAACTCGCCGAGGGTCTCGAGGTTGCCGTCCCACACCGGTGGAGCGGCTGGCGCTGCCGCGGCGGCGCCAACGAACACGCCGAGCGCGGCAACACATGTCAGCAGGGCTGTCCTCATGCCGCAAAGCATGCCGTCTCGGCGCGCGTAAGGCCAGTAGCATTTCACAAAAAAACGGGAGCGCCGAAGCGCTCCCGTCGTTGTCGAGCTGCAGAGCCTGACGGCTAGGTCGTCGCCTGACCCGCACCGTGCGGCGGTGCCGCGGTGGCCGGACGCGTACCCTGCTTCTTGACCTCGTCGTACCACAGGTTGTGGTGCGCCTTGGCCCAGGCCTCGTCGACCTCGCCGGTGATCATGCCTTCCAGCGAACCCTCGTTGCCGAGCGTACCCAGGTAGATATGACCCAGCGAGAAAGCGATCAGGGCGACGCCGCTGACGGCATGCAGGACGCTGGCCAGCTGCATCGCGCTGCGCTCGAAGCCGAGGTTCGGGAACAGCAGGAACACGCCCGAGGCGCACAGCACGATACCGCCGAAGAACAGCAGCCAGAACCAGATCTTCTCGCCGGCGTTGACGAAACCGGCCGGCGGATGCTTGCTCTTGTCGAGGTAGCCGCCGCCCATCTTGATCCAGGTCCAGTCGTAGGCCTTGGGCAGGCTGTCCTTGATCCACGGCACCATCATCAGCACCAGGCCGATCATGAAGGGCACCGCCAGCCAGTCATGCACCGGCTTCGCGAGGCCGGCCCAGGCCGCGAACGCCTCCTTGCCCATCACCGGGATCAGCACCGTCCGCCCGAACAGCAGGCTCAGGCCGGTAATGGCGAGGATGATGAACAGGATCGCCGTGTACCAGTGGATCACCCGCTCGAACAGTGACCAGCGTGTGATCGTCCTGCCGGTGCGCTGCTCCAGCTTCACGGAGCCGGCTACCAGGTGGAACAGGATGATGGCTGCCAGCACCCCGATCAGCAGGATGCCGCCCCAGCGCTTCACCGGCCCTTCGCGGACCGAGCGCCAGACGTCACCGCCGTTATGGATCAGGACGCCGGTCTCCGGCCCCGTGACTGCCGAGTACCCGGCGGCCCCGCCGCGGGCCTGGCGCCAGAACTCGCGGCGCTGCTCCTCTCGCCGGACGGCGGCGGCTGCATCGTCACCAGCCTGGCCCTGCTGTGCAACAGCCTGTCCCGCGGGATTCTCCAGCAGCAGCATGCCGGTCAGCGGCAATGCCAGCGAGAGACCGAGCACCAGCGCCACGCTCCATAGAATCCTGCGGAATTTGCGCGCCTTCCGGCCCGATTGAGTTGTGTCGACCTTCACAGTGGATTCCTCCCGTCTTCTTGACCGACGCCTAGCGATCAGCCGAATTATTGACGCGTTCCTGCAGTTCTTTCCTCAACTCTTCCGACCTGAGGTCTTCCACCAGCGGGTCGCTCTTGCCCTTGTAAACGCCAGGCTCATAGAAAATGACGTCGGAACAGCCCGCCAACAGCAGGCCGCCTGCCGCCAGGAGAGCCAGGGTGAGATTTTTCATTGTATTTCTCCAAGGTCGAAAGCGGGGCGGCCGGTGCCGCCCCGCCCCGAGTACACTTACGCGTCCTTGTATGCCGTCTCCCAGCCCCAGGTCTGCGGGCGACTGCCACGCTTGAGCACGCGCTCGCGGTAGATGTCCGCAACCATGTCCCCGTCGCCGGCCATGAGCGCCTTGGTGGCGCACATCTCGGCGCACAGCGGCAGCTTGCCGTTGGCGATGCGGTTGGTGCCGTACTTGGTGAGTTCGGCCTCGGAGTTGTTGGACTCCGGCCCGCCCGCGCAGAAGGTGCACTTGTCCATCTTCCCGCGAATGCCGAAGGCTTCCTTCTGCGGGAACTGCGGCGCCCCGAACGGGCAGGCATAGAAGCAGTAGCCGCAGCCGATGCACAGGTCCTTGTCGT
>DAOMOU010000030.1:0-15674 GCA_035444525.1 Gammaproteobacteria bacterium
ATCCGGAGGTTGAATTCCATGAAAAAAGGCTTCGTGATTGGCTTGCTGGCGGTGGTGCTGGTCGCCTGTGCGACCAGCCCGACGGGCCGCAGGCAGCTCATGCTGGTCTCCCCCGACCAGGCCATCTCGGCCTCGCGCACCGCCTATGTCCAGCAGATGCGTGCCTTCGACGAAAAGGGCCTGATCAGCACCGACAAGGCGCTGGTCGCCCGGATCAACCAGATCACCGGCAGGCTGGTCTACCAGGCGATCCAGATGTACCCGGCCACCGCCGACTGGGAATGGAGCATGGAGGTCATCGACGAGCCGGAGACGGTCAACGCCTGGGCCATGGCCGGCGGGCGCATGGCCATTTACACCGGGCTGATCGAGAAGACCAAGGCCACGGACGACGAGATCGCACAGGTCATCGGCCATGAGATCGCCCATGCGCTCGCCAACCACACCGCCGAGCGCATGTCCGTGGTCATGGCGACCCAGCTCGGCGTGCTCGCGGTCGGCGTGTCGACCCGCGATGATCGCGCCATGGCGGGCGCGGCGGCCGCGTCACTGCTGGCGATCAACCTGCCCAACAGCCGTACTGCGGAGACCGAGGCGGACCGCATAGGCATCGAGCTCGCGGCGCGTGCCGGCTATCACCCGGACGCCGCGGCATCACTGTGGAAGAAGATGGCCGAAGTCGGCGGCGGCGGTCCGCCGCAGTTCCTCAGCACGCACCCTGCCCCGGGTAACCGCCAGCAGACTCTGGCCCGGCTGGCGCCGCAGATGATGCAGTATTACGAGGCGCCCGGCGAACGCCCGGTACACCCGATGCGCCCCGGCCGCTACTGACCCGTTCCACCTCCGCCCCATCCTGCGCCGGCCGCGGGGCGGCACGGCGCCGTGGTCGCGCCTAGCCGAGCCGCGCGGCGAGGTAGCGGTGACAATCCGCCAGGCTGGCGAGCCGCGGATAGTCCGACTCCGGGATGTCGATGCCCAGCGACCGGCTCAAGGCGATGGCGAAATTGAGCGTGTCCATCGAATCGAAGTCGGCCTGGTCCCGAATCAGCAGCTCAGGGTCGAGTTGATCCAGCTCCAGGTCCGGCGCCACGCTCCCGAGCGCGGCGCGCATCACCTGCTCGATATCGACGGTATTCATAGCGACCCGGGCTCCTGCATCAATCGGCTGATCCGGTCGAGAAACAATGCGCCGCGGTGCCCGTCGCTGGTCCGGTGGTCGGCGGCCAGCGTGGTGCGAAGGAGCCAGCGCGGCTCGACCCGCCCGTCCGCTACCCAGGGCCGCTGCACCGGCGTACCGACGCCGACGATCGCCACCTGCGGTGCGTAGATGACCGGGAAGACTTCCTCCACACCCTGCTCGCCGAGGCTGCTGACGGTGATGGTGCCGCCGGCGAGTTCCGCAGCGGTCAGCCGGCCGGCGCGGGCGCGCGCGACCAGGGCACGGAAAGCCGCCATGAGCTCGGGCAGGCTTCGCTGGTCGGCGTCGCGCAGGGCCGGCGCTACCAGTCCGCCGCGGCGCAAGGAAATCACGCTGCCGACATGGATGCCGTCGCCCTGCACGAAAGCCCCGTCGCGAAAGTGGCCGTTGAATTCCGGGTAGGATTTCGCCGCGAGCGCCACCGCGCGGATCACCAGCACCGCGAGCAGCAAGCGCTCCTCCACCGGGCGCGCGGCGTTCCACTCGTCCAGCCACTTGTTCGCCGGGGCAAGGTCGATCCAGTGGCCGAGATAGTAGTGCGGAATCTCCCTTTTCGACCTGGTCATCGCGGCGGCGATGACGGCGCGCATGTCAGCTGGTGATGCGGGTGTCATGCTCGCAGGCGACTCGCTTGCGGTCGCCGCAGGCTCGGCGCTGGTCCGCGGCGCGTTCGCTGCGCTACGCGCGCGCCCCGCGCCCGCTGCCTCGACGTCGGCCAGCGTTATGGCGCCCTCCGGCCCGCTGCCATCGATCCCCTCGAGCGCGACACCCAGTTCCCGGGCCCTGCGCCGTGCCGCGGGGGAAGCGCGCAGCTGCGGCGCCGCGCCACGCAGCCTGGCAAGCGGCTGTCCCACCGGGACTTTCGCGCCTTCCTCGACCAACAGCGTCTCGATTTCGCCGTCCTCGAAGATCTCGACGTCGATGGCGCCCTTGGCCGTTTCCACCACGGCCACGACCTGGCCGCGCCTGACGGCATCGCCGGGTTTGACCCGCCACTCGACCAGCGTGCCCTCGTCCATGTCGGCGCCCAGCGAGGGCATCAGGAAGTCAGCCACCGGTCACTCTCCTCGCTGCGGCCACGATCTTGTCCACGCTCGGCAGCGCGGCCTGCTCGAGGTGGGCGGGATAGGGGATCGGCACTTCCTCCGTGCCTACCCGCGCGATCGGCGCATCTAGTTCATAGAAGCAGTGCTCCACCAACCGCGCGACGATTTCCGCCGACAAGCCCATGGTCCGCCATCCTTCGTCCACGACCACGGCGCGGCGGGTGCGGGCGATGGAGGCCGTCAGCGTCTCGTCGTCGAGCGGCCGCAGGCTACGCAGATCGATCACCTCGGTATCGATGCCGTCGGCAGACAGCCGCTCGGCCGCGTCGAGCGATTTCCTCAGGCTGCCGCCGTAGGTGATCAACGTGAGGTCCGTACCGACGCGGCGCACCGCCGCCCGCTCGAGGTCCACGGCGCCGGCGTCCTCCTCGAGCTCGCCCTCCATGTTGTACAAGCCGATGTGCTCGAAGATGATCACCGGGTCAGGGTCCGCCAGGGCGGCGGGCAGCATGCCTCTCGCATCTTCCAGCGTCGCCGGCGCGACCACCCGAAGCCCGGGAATGTGCGCGTACCAGCACTCGAGGCTGTGCGAGTGCTGGGCGGCGAGCTGGCGCCCGGCGCCGGTGGCCATCCTGATGACCAGCGGCACGCTGAATTGCCCGCCCGACATGTGACGAAGGGTCGCGGCCGTGTTGAGGATCTGGTCCAGCGCGAGCAGGCTGAAGTTCACGGTCATGATCTCGACGATCGGTCGCATGCCGCCGAGCGCGGCGCCGATGCCCGCGCCGGTGAAGCCGGATTCCGACAGTGGCGCGTCGAGGATCCGCCGCTCGCCGAATTCCTCTTGCAGGCCCATGCTGACTCCGAAGCTGCCGCCGTAGCGCCCGACATCCTCGCCAACCAGGAACACACGCTCATCGGCATGCATGGCCGCGCGGATCGCGCCGCGCACGGCCTCCCGGTAGGTGGTTTTCACGCGGCTCACGGTGCGCGCTCCGCGGTCACGTGGCGCGCCAGTGTCTCGACGGGCTCCCAGGTGCCGGCCTCGGCGAAGGCCACCGCCTGCTCAACTTCGCCGGCAACCTCGCGTTCGATTACCGCCATTTCCTCGTCGCTGGCCAGCCCGTCGTCCAGCAGCCGCCGGCGCAGCGCAAGAATCGGGCAGCGCTGCTTCCAGCGCTCGACTTCTTCCCTGCTGCGATAGAGCTGCGCGTCGAACATCGAGTGGGCGCGGAATCGGTAGGTGCGGCACTCGATGAAGCGCGGCCGCTGATCCCGGCGGATGGCCGCCGCCGCGGCGCCGGCCGCCGCCTCGACCGCGAGCACATCCATGCCGTCCACGACGGACGACTCGACTCCATAGCTGGCGGCACGCGCATGGATGTCGGTCACGGCCTGGGATCGTGCCAGCGCCGTGCCCATCGCGTAGAGGTTGTTCTCGCAGATGAACAGCACCGGCAGTTCCCAAAGCGCGGCCAAGTTGAGCGACTCGTGAAACTCGCCCTCGGCGGCTGCGCCCTCGCCGAAGAAGCAGGCGCTCACGCGCGCGCGTTCCTGCATGCGGTCGGCGAGCGCCAGCCCCACCGCCATCGGCAGCCCGCCGGCGACAATTGCCTGCCCCCCGTAGAACCGGCGCTCCGCGTCGAAGATGTGCATCGACCCGCCGCGCCCGCCGCTCGATCCTTCCACCTTGCCGAACAGTTCGGCCATCACCGCGCCCATCGGCAACCCGGCTGCGAGGGCATGCCCATGCTCCCGATAGGTGGCGATGACGGCGTCGCCGGGCCGCAGGCCGCCCATGACGCCGACAGCCACGGCCTCCTCGCCGTTGTAAAGGTGCAGGAAGCCGCGAATCTTCATCGCGGTGTACAGTTCGGCGGCGCGGTCCTCGAAGCGACGAATGCGCTCCATGGCCCGCAACAGGTCAAGCCCGTGCTGCTTGCAGAGCGCGATGGGCGCCGGATCACTCATCGGCCCGACTCGAGGGTGGACGTGTCGCCCTCGGCCAGGCCGAGTTCGCGAGCCTTGAGCAGTCGCCGCATGATCTTGCCGCTGCGGGTGCGAGGTAGTTCGTCACGGAACTCGACCTGCCGCGGCGCCAATGCCGCGCCGAGGCGCTTGCGGGTGAATCCGATCAGCGCCAGCGCAAGGTGATCGTCGCCTGCGACGCCCTGCTTGAGAGTGACGAACGCTTTGACCGTCTCGCCGGCCACGGGGTCGGGCAGGCCGATCACCCCGGCCTCGGCGACGGCCGGGTGCTCCATGAGCGCGCTCTCCACCTCGAAGGGGCTGATGAGATGCCCGGCGGACTTGATGACGTCGTCCGCGCGGCCTACGAACCACAGCCAGCCGTCGGCATCACACCGCGCCATGTCACCGGTGAGATACCAGCCGTCGGCGAAGGCGCGCCGGTAGCGCGCCTCGTCGTTGAGGTAGCCGCGGAACATGGAAGGCCAGCCGGCCCTGAGAGCGAGCTCGCCCTCGATTCCGGGAGCCGTAATGATCTCGATGGCGGGCGGGTCGTCATCGTCCGCCCGCGATACCCTGACGATGGCGGCCTCCACGCCGGGAACGGGCCGCCCCATGGAGCCGGGCCGGACCCGTGACGCGCGGAAGTTGGCGATCATGATGGCGCCGGTCTCGGTCTGCCACCAGGTGTCGTGAATGGGCCTGCCGAAGATGTCCCGACCCCAGCGCACGGCCTCGGGATTGAGCGGTTCGCCGACGCTGGCAATGTGCCGGAGCCGCGAGTAGCAGTACGACGTGGCCAGCTCGTTGCCCTGGCGCATGAGCATGCGAATCGCGGTGGGCGCCGTGTACCAGACGTTGACACCCTCCTCCTGCAGGATCCTGTACCACCGGGCCGCGTCAAACTCCTCGCGATCGACGATCATGCTTGCGCCGTTGACCAGCGGCGCGATGGCACCGTAGGAGATGCCGGTGACCCAGCCCGGATCCGCCGTACACCAGTACACATCGCCGGCGTGCAGGTCGAGGGCGCAGCGCCCGGTGGCATGATGGGCCACCACGGCCCGGTGGGCGTGCATCACGCCCTTCGGCTTGCCGGTGGTACCGCTCGTGAAGTGGAGCAAGGCGATAGATTCCGGGTCCGTGGCGGGGATCTCCCAGTCATCGCTCGCGGCCGCCATCAATTCCGGGTAGCTGAGCGTACCCGGCGGCAGCTCGCCGGCAGCAGCATCGATCAACAGGACGTGCTCGAGCTTCGACAGGGCGCCCCTGATGGGGAGTACCTTGCGCTGGTAAAGCGAGCGGGTGGTCACGAGCACGCGACCGCTGCCAAGTTCCAGGCGGGAACGGACCGGCTCCGGGCCGAAGGCCGAGAACAGGGGGCAATAGACGGCGCGCGCCTTCAGGGCGCCGAACATCGTCACGTAGAGCTCGGGTGTGCGGCCGGCCAGCGAGAACACCGCGTCGCCGGGGGCGACGCCGAGTTTGTGCAACACGTTGGCGAAGCGATCCGACAGCCGGGCCAGGTCCGCGTAGCTGAGGTCCTCGCGACCCCAGTCCCGCGCAATGAATCGCATCGCCAGCCGCTCGCCGAGGCCCTGGGACACGAAGCGGTCGAGCGCCTCGTGAGCGATGTTCAATCCTCCGGCCGGCAAGCCTTCCAGCTGCCGCTCGGCCTGTGCCCAGCTGAAGGCCGCACAGGCGCTTCGATAATCCGTCATGTTGGGGGGCGGTTCGCCGAAACGCACGTGGCTGCGGTGGAATATTTCGAACCTCATGAGCGCACCCCGTACCGGCCGGCGAGCGAATGGGCATCCCTTGCCTGAAGAGTAGTCGAGCCGCCGGAAACGGCCGTGAGGAAATATACGCAGCAAAGAAAAGGCCCCCGGACTTGCGTCGCGAGGGCCTAAACCAAGAGGAGAGTGTCGGGAGCCGGGACCGCGAGGATCAAGACCGGCCGGCAGTGCCTCCCTGGCGTACCGGCCGGCGCCACATCCGTGTGGTCTCGACTGCCGGGATCATTTATAGGATTGCTGCACCGCGATTTCATTGACCGGGGTCAAGTTCGCGAGCGAATGCGGAATGTCCCTAGTAAGCGCTGCGGGCCGCGATGCGCACGGGGCGAGTGCCGCGCCCGGCGCGCGACCGCCGGCCGGGACTACTGGCCCGGGACCCCGGTCGTGCCCGGCCGGAACCGGTACACGTGGTACGGGCCATGCTCGCGAATATGTCCGCGCGTCTTCATGACCACCTCCGGCAGGGCGCTGTCCGCCAGGTAGAGCCAGCCGTCCGGCCCGAACGACAGCCCGTCGGCCCAGCGGACCCGGGGTGAGCGCACTATGGTGGTGAGTTCGCCGCCCGGCGCCATGCGCAGCACCGCGCCGTGCTCCACGTCGGTGATGTAGACGTTGCCCGACAGGTCTGCCGACAGCCCGTCGCTGAGCGGCTTGCGGCCGACCGCCTCGATGCGCTCCGCCAGCGCCCTGGAGTCCAGTGCATCGTCGAGCAATGCACCGGTCGGGATGCGGTGCAGGGTGTCGTGGGTCATGGCGCCGAAGTAGAGCCACTGGCCCGCGGGGTCCAGCGCGATGCCGTCCAGCCCGATTTTCATCGGCACGAAGCCGCCGAAGAATCGCATCTCGCGCATCGGCGTCCTGATGATCCAGTCCTGGGCTCGCAGCGAGGGATGATCCTCGAGGGTCCGCCGCGAGCGGCGCGTCAGCGTGTCGTACACCACCAGCGCCGGCGACTTGCGCCAGACGCTGGCGTCGGCGATGTAGACCATGCGGCCGTCGCGGTCCACCTGCAGGTCCTGCAGGAAGGAGCCACGCGGCGCCACGCGGCGCGGAAAGACGTGCTCGTGAACGATGCGATCGTTGTCCAGGTCGATCGCCACGATGCGCGGCCGGCCGAGCCCGTGCGCGGCCGGATCGATCACCCACAGGCGATTCTGGCGATCGATGGCGAGGCCGAGCGGCGTCTCCAGCACCGCCGCCTGCAACTCCTCGTCCGGAAACGGCTCCGCGCGCCCGCCGCGCCACTCGTAGAGGCGCGGTCCGTCGGTGCGGGCCTCGGGATGCACCGTGAAGAACAACCGGCCGGTGGCGCTGACCGCAACGTTGCCCAGCGGCTCGGGATGGGAGAGCACCGTCTCCAGGCCGCTCTCGGTCACAGACGGCTGGCCGGCCATTTCGGGGAACGGCCCGCCGCCGCCGAAATGCAGGCGCAAGCCGCCGATCGCCAGGACGACGAGGAGGGTGGCGAGAATGACAATGCGGAAAATGGTGCTCATGGCCGGTCCGGACTTTTGCCGCAGAGTAGCGGCCGCCGCCGCAGATGCGCATGAACTGCGTCACAAAGTGACTGCAAGTAACTGCGCGTCAAGGAAAGAAGCCGGGTCAGGCGGCCGAATGCTCGAGCGCGTCCTGCACCCGGCGCAGCAGGATCCGGTCGATCGCCGGCTTCTGGATGAAGTCCACCGCCCCGGCGCGGATTGCGCCCACCGCCGTGGCGACGTCGGATTCGGCGGCCAGCAGGATGGTGGGTACCTGGCGCCCTCGTTCGCGCAGCGTGTGCAGCAGCTCGAGGCCGCTCATGCCGGGCAGCTCCAGGCCGGCCACCAGCACCCGCATCGACATGTCGTCGAGCGCATCCAGCAGCGCTTCCGCTGACTCGAAGGCGCGGACGTCGTGCTGAAGATTGCCCAGCAGTTGTGACAGCGCGGCCCGCTCCCGGGCATCGCCATCCACGACGCAGATCGTCGCCTGCTGTGCCTCAGCGCTGCTTCCCGAGACTGGGGCCATGTTTTTCCGGACCGGGCAGGGCATGCGGAACGGTCCGCCTTGCCCGGGCTGACGTCCTCTGTGATGTTCTTCTTGTGGCCCTGCGAGTATTGAAACTCACCCGCGGCTTTGAAATACGAACATCTACCTAAGTCGCAAGTCGCATGCCGGGCCGGGGTCAGGCGCCGCTGTGGTTCTCCGCCACCATCACCATGCGCACCAGGTGCGCGAGGGAATTGGCCTGCATCTTCTCCATCACCCTGGCGCGGTGAATTTCCACGGTGCGTTGGCTCACGCCCAGGTCTCCGGCGATGACCTTGTTCGCCTTGCCGAGCACCACCTGCCCCATGACCTGCTTCTCGCGGGCCGTCAGGCTCTCGATGCGATCGAGAATTTCCAGGCGCTCGAGTTCGCCTTCCCGTTGCTCGGCCGCCAGCTTCATCGCGTCGTTGATGCGATCGACCAGCTCCTGGTCCTGGAAGGGCTTTTGCAGGAAGTCCACGGCCCCCTGGCGCACCGCCTCCACGGCCATGGGAATGTCGCCATGTCCGGTGATGAATACGATCGGGATGTTGCAGCCGATCTCCGCAAGGTGTTTCTGCAGCTCGAGCCCGGTCATGCCCGGCATCCGGATGTCCAGCACCAGGCAGCCGTAATCCCGCGGATCGAAGGCCTTGAGGAAGTCCCTGGCGCCTGCGTAGCACCTGGCGCGGTAGCCCGCCGAGCGCAGCAAAAGCCCCAGCGAATCGCGCACCGCCTCGTCGTCGTCCACGATGAATACCGTTGCCTCGCTTGACGCCATTATTCCTCCTCCGGGGCCGTGGGAAGCCTGATCCTGAAGACGCTGCCTTTTTCTGTGCCGGAATCGTATCGCAATGTGCCGCCGTGCGCCTCAATGATGGAGCGGCTCAGTGACAGGCCGAGACCCATGCCCTCGGGCTTGGTCGTGAAGAACGGCTCGAACAGCTGCTCCCGCAGCCCGTCGGCAACGCCGGGGCCGGTATCCTCGACGGCCAGCTCGACCTCGTCTTCGTTGAGCGCCACGGTGCGAACGACCAGCCGGCGTGTCTCGGCCTCAACGGCGTTCATCGCCTCCACGGCGTTGCGCGTCAGGTTCAGCAGCACCTGCTGCAACTGGATGCCGTCCACCTGGACCTTGGGCAGGTCGACCTGGAAGGCGAGCTCGAGCTCCACTTCGTGCGCGCGGCAATCCATCTCCACCAAGGGCAGGATTTCCTGGATCAGCTCGTTGGCGTCACGGTGCCGGCGATCCGGCGTGTGGCGTCGCACAAAAGCGCGCAGCCTGTGAATCACGTCGCCCGCACGCCGCGCCTGCGCGGTCACGCGGCCGAGGACTTGTCCGAGCTCATCCGGCTCCATGTCGCCGGCGGCCAGCAGTCGCTGGCACGCCTGGGTGTAATTGGCGATCGCGGCCAGCGGCTGATTCAGCTCGTGCGCGATGCCTGCGGCCATTTCACCCAGGGTGCCGAGTCGCGCGACGTGCGCGAGCCGTTCGCGCTGCTTGCGGGCCTCCATCTCCGCCTGCACCACGTCGGTACGGTCGAGAATCTGGCTGACGATGAGCAAGGGCCTGCCGTCGTGGTCCGAGATCAGGCTGAGATTCACCAGCGCGTGTACGATCGAGCCGTCCTTGTGCAGGAAGCGCTTGTCGTACTTGACGGTGTCGCCGCCCGTCAGCAGCAGCTGGAAGTGGCGCTTGGTTTCGCCGATATCTTCCGGCGGCGTGACGTCCCGGACCGAGCGCGACAGCAATTCACCCTCGGTGTAGCCGAGCATGTTGCACAGGGCCTGGTTGACCGACAGGTAGCGGCCGTCGATTTCGTGTGCTGCGGCCAGCGTCGCCATGCCCACCGGCGCGCGCCTGAATATGAGCCGCAGTTCCTCCTCGGCCTGGCGCAGCTGCGACTCTGTCTCGCGCTGCTCGGTGACGTCCTCGCCGGCGCTGAGCACGCCGTTCACGCGGCCGCTGTCATCGCGCAGGAACTGGTTGCGCCAGAACACGCGGCGGTGATGGCCGTCGCGGGTCGTGATCGGCCCCTCCATCAGGCTGAAGCTTTCCTCGCGGCCGGCGAGTGCCTCCTCGAACAGTATCCTCGAGCGTCCCGCAAACCCCGGCGGCTGGCAGGCGGCAAAAAAGTCCTTGCCGAGCAGCTCGTGCTCCGGGTAGCCGAACAGCTCGCAGGCCTTGCGGTTGACGAGGGTGATGCGGCCGGAGCGGTCCATCGCGATGATCATCACGTTGACCAGGTCGAGATAGCGCTGCGCCCGGTCGCGCTCGCGGCGCAACGCTTCTTCAGCGTGGCGGCGGAAGGTCTGGTCGAGGATCGTGCCCTGGATGCGCCGCTCGCCGCTCATCGGGTTGGTGACGATCTGGTAGATGGTCTGGATGTGGCGCACGGTACCGTCGGGTCGCACGATCCGGTACTCGAGCTCGCCGCCGCCGGAGGTTTTCCTGGCGTCTTCGGCCAGCCGCGCCTCGACCCGGTCCCGATCCTGCGGGTGCGCGAAGCGGCGCACGAACTCGGCCGGGCCGAGCGCCTGCGTATCGGGATCGAGGCCGACGATCCTGAAGAACTCGTCCGACCAGAAATTCGACCTGGACTCGGGCCAGTCACCCTCGAAGCTGCCGACGTGCGCCAGCGCCTGGGCGGTCAGCAGGTTCGCCTCGACCTGGTGCAGCCGGGCCTCGGCCGCGATGCGCGCGCTGATGTCGCGGATGATGCCGATGAAGCTCGTCGTCCCTTCGTCGCCGACACGGCCCACCGAGACCTCGGCGGGGAACACGGTGCCGTCCTTCCTGCACGCCTCGACTTCGCGCGGCGCCAGCATGAAGCGTGCCTCGCCGGTCTGCTGGTAGCGTTGGATGTAACCGTCGTGACCGGCACGGAACGGCGTCGGCATCAGCAGCGCGACGTTCCTGCCGACGATCTCCGCGGCGCTGTAGCCGAAGACCCGCTCGGCGCCGGGGTTGAAGGACTCGATGACGCCGTCGCCGTTGATCAGGATGACGGCGTCGGGCGTGGCGTCCAGCAGCGCCGAGAGTCGGTACTCAGCGCGCGGAATGTCCTTGCGTGTCGGACTGGCCGTGGGCGTATCGCGGCTGTTCATCGGCGTGACGGGGTCTCTCCGGCGTGGCAACCGGCGCCGCGGGACGCATGGCCGGTCAGCAGGTCGCGGTCTAGAATACCTGCTGGGACAGCCCGAAAGCATCCCGCGATCTGCGGGTTGCGCTGCCGCGACGGGGGTAGACCAGCGCCATGAAGAAGTTCAGCAGGATCCTCGTCGGCATCGACCCGCACGACACTTCGTTGCACGCGGCCGCGCTGGGCGCCCGCCTGGCAGCCGGCACCGGCGCCGCGCTGGAACTGTTCACCCCGGTCTTCAATTCGCAGATCTCGCTGGCCCATTTCGAGAACCGCCAGAGCCTGCAGCACGCCCGGGACCTCCTGGTGGCGCGACACCGGGAGCGGCTCGAGGCACACCTGGCCGGGTTGGGCATCGACGGCACCGTGGAGTGCCACGCCGCGTGGGATCACCCGATCGAGGAGGCGCTCGTTCGGCGCGTGCTCGAGCGTGGCGCGGATTTGCTGGTGGTGGCGCTGCCGGTCGGGGCCGGCGGCGGCCGGCCGTTGTCGGCCGCGCAATGGCAGCTCGTCCGCCATTGCCCGTCCGCGGTGCTGTTGACGCGCGGCGGCGCCTGGCGTGACCGGCCGACCATCGTGGCGGCGGTCGATCCGTCGGGCCACCGCGGGCGTCATGACGCGCTCGACATCCGCATCCTGCAGGCAGCAGGGCGGCTGGCCGACGGCGTCAGCGGCACGGTACACGCGTTCCATGCCTGGCAGAAAAGCCTGCGGGCCCTGATCGGCGAGGTCGAGCTGCCGCTGGCGACCGGCACAGCGGAAACCGGTGTCGAGGACCGCCATCGCGAAGCGGTCTACGCGGTGCTGGCCGCCGCCGACGCCTCGCCGGCGCGCGTCGCCTTCGTCGCCGGCCGCCCGGAGACGGCCTTGCCCGAGTATTGCCGCGAGGTGGAGGCGGACGTGGTCGTCATGGGCGCGATCGCGCGCAATCCCTTCGGTCGGATACTGCTCGGCAGCACGGCCGAGCGCGTGCTGGACCGGCTGCCCTGCGACCTGCTGGTAGTCAAGCCCGAGGCCTTCAGGAGCCCGGTTTCCCGGGAGCGCTGGCCGCTGGACGAAGACGGGATGACGATCCTGGGGGTGCCCGGGATCTGAACCGGCCACCTGAGCAACGACTCCGGCGCAGGATCGTGGTAATTTCCGGGTGCCGCCAATAAAGGATTACATAACATCGATGGCCCAGTCGCTGCGCATCCTCCTGATTGCCGATGACCCCGAGCTGATCCGCCGGATCGGGCATGGCCTGCAACGCCAGGACAGCGGCCTGATCATGATCGAGGGTGCCGATACGCTGGCGACGGCTCGCCGGCGGCTCGGCGCCGGCACGTATGACCTGGCCCTGGTCGACCTGTCACTGGGACACGGGGACGGCCTGCACCTGTTGTCCGACCTGCAGGAAATCGCGCCGGAGCTGCCGATCGTGGCGCTGGCCGCAAACGGCAACGGCCCGGATGCGGCGGCCTGTCTTGCGCTGGGTGCGCAGGATCGGCTCGCCCCTGAGGCCATGGATTCCGCCGGCCTGCTCGATCGGCTGCACAGCGCGCGGGCCCGCGCCCAGGCCGGGCTGCGCCTGCGCCGGCGCAGCCATCGCATCGCCGCGAGCCTCGGGGCGACGGGCGATCTCGCCTGGCATTACACCCATGGTGAGGGCGAAGTCTGGCTGGCGGCGGCCAACCCGGTGGAATGGCAGCTGCCTGCGCCCGAGTGCAGCGAATCGCTGGACGCGCTGCGCGCACGCATTCACCCGGACGACCGCGAGTTGGTACTGCGCCAGCTCGAGGAAGTGGTTCTCAGCAGCCAGCCCTGGCAGCTGGATGCCCGCTTCAAGGTCGACGGCGGCGCCTATCGCTGGTGCATCCTGCGCGGCCGCTCGCAACTCGATGGTCGTGGCGCACTCCAGTATGCCTCCGGGGTGCTGTCCGACGCACAGCGCCAGCAAAAACGGCTGCGCGAGGTGGAACAGGGCCGGCGATTCCTGCGGGCCGTGTTCGACTCCGCGCGGGTGCCGCAGGCCATCCTGGATTCCTCGGCGGTGATCAGCGACTGCAACCAGGCCTGGGTCGCGCTCGACGAGCCGGCCTGTCACGCCGGCAGCACCTTCGGCCCGGGACGCCGGTTCATCGACAAGCCGGAGGACCCGGCCGCCTACGGGGACCTCGACCACGCCGAGCTGGCGCGGGGCGTGCGCCAGGTGCTCGGCGGAGTCGCGGACCAGTTCGTCTGCGAGTACGGCGACAGCGAGCGGCGCTGGAGAATGACGGTCACGCCGTTGCTGAATCCCGGCATCGCCGGGGCCGTGGTGCGCCACGAGGAGGTCACCGAGACGCGGCAGGCGGATGCGGCGCGACAGGCGGCATTGCAGGCGCTGGAGTCGGACCTCGGCGCCATCAGCGGGCCGGTATTCCGGATCGCACCCGATTTCGAGGTGCTGACGGCCAACGACGAGGCGACGACCCTCGGGCGCAAGCCGATTACCGGTCGAGACGTGCTCAAGGTCTTGCCGCGTGCCGACGCGGACGCGGTCGGCGACGCCCTGGCAGCGGTTGCCGCAGGGGCGCGTATGGCGGTACGCGACACGCGGCCGGTGAAAGGCCGGGTGATGCGCTGGCTGGTCGGCGCGCGTCGCGATGGCGCGGGCGTGCAGCTCGGCTTCCTGGCGCACGGCGTGGACGTGTCGGAGCTTGCGGCCGCCGCCGTGCCGGACGTCCCGGAAGAGGTCGTCGTAGCGCCCGCCGAGGACTCCACTGCGCTGGCGGAGGCCCGCGCCAGGGAAGAATCGCTGCAGCAGGCGCTGGCGCGCGTGGAGGCCGAGCGCGAGGAACTGCGGGGCGGGCTGGCTGCCGCGGATGCGCAACACGCGGAGCAGGCGGCGGCATTGCGCGCGACGCTCGCCACCGTTGAGACGGAGCGCGAGGAACTCAAGGCGGGTCTCGAACTGGCCCGGCGTGAGGCCGAGGAGGCGCGCAATCTTGCCGAGACGGCACAGCGGCAGGTGGATGAGGCCCTCGCGGCCGCGGAGGACGCCCGCCGCAAGGAAGAGAAGGCGCTGCGCGAAAACGGCAAGCTGGCGGACGCCCTGAAGGCGACCCGCAGCGAGCAGAGCGCGGCGCTGGCCGCCCTGGCCGCCGCCGAGCAGGTACCCCGGCAGCTGCGGGCCGAGCTCGGGGAGATGCGCCAGGGACTGCGGGCGCGCATCGACGAGTTGCTCGACGGTGTGTTCGAGCCCCTGTTGAAGGACTCCGCAGGCCAGGCGCCAGCCACCGGCAGGTCCACCACGGAAAAAGACAAAGCGAGTTGATACGTGCAGGAATCGATGACCATCCGGCGGCTGGTGATCGTCGGGTCGGACGAGTTTGCGACCCAGGCGGTTGACGAGGCAGCGACGGCGTTCGGGCTGCTGGTGCGGCGCGTCTCGCGCAGCGACGGCGCCGTCGCCGCAATGACGGAGTTCGGTCCGGATGCGGTGATTCTCGATCCAGCGGCACTGGACAGGCAGGCCGCGGAGGTGCTGCGCGCCATCGCGGCTTCGGGCGCGTCGCTGCTGTTGCTCGGCGGCCCGGATGATCGCGCCACCCGGGTGGCGCGCGAGCTCGCCGCGGCCGAAGACGTTGCGGTCGCGGGCATCCTTGCCAAGCCGGTGTCTCCGGAAGGGCTGGAGGTCGCGCTGCGCGCCATGGCCGGCGAGCTGGTGTTTTCGGCTGCCGACATCGCTGCCGCAGTGATGCGCGGTGAAATGACCGCCTGGTACCAGCTGCAGCTGGCGCGCAGCCCCTCGGGCTGGCGGGCGGATGGCGCGGAGGCGCTGGCCCGCTGGCAGCATCCCGAACACGGCGCGGTGCTGCCGGACGCCTTCTTGCCGGTGGCCGAGGCCGAGGGCCAGATCGCGGCGATCACGGACTGCGTGCTGCTGAGCTCCGTGCAGCAGCTCGGCGTATGGCACCGGGCCGGCATGCCGATGCGCGTCGGCGTCAACCTCTCGCCTGCGCTGGTCACGGACCCTGATTTTCCGGATCGCCTGGCGCGCCTGCTGCTCGAGTACGAGGTGCCGGCGCGCGCGCTGGTGCTGGAAATACCCGAGTCCGGCCTGGCGCTGGCGCCGGCGGGCTTCCTGAGCATGCTGGCGCGGCTGCGGATCCACGGCTTCGGCCTGGCGCTGGAGCATTTCGGCAGCGGCAGCTCCTCGCTGACCGACCTGTATCGCACGCCGTTCAGCGAGCTGAAGATCGACCGACGCCTGGTCAGCCAGCTGGACGAGGACGAGGACGCCCGCCGGCTGGTGCGCGGCATCATCCTGCTGGCGCATGAGCTGGGGCTGGAGACGACAGCCGAGGCGGTCGAGACGAGCGCGACGCTGGAGCTGCTGCACGAGGCAGGGTGCGACCGCGTGCAGGGTTTCGTCATCAGCCGCCCCCTTCCGGCGAACGAGTTCCAGGCCGTTGCGGGTCACTGGCTCTGAGTAGCGCGCCGGCGCGGACCCTATAATCGGGTCAAAGGGCGCCCCTCCGGCGCCGCCGAC
>DAOMOU010000031.1:0-15242 GCA_035444525.1 Gammaproteobacteria bacterium
CCGTGGCCCTCGTCCATGGCCAGCAGGTACCACACCTCGCCGCCGTTGCCGCGCACTTCGCGCACGATCTGCTCCGATTCCGTGTAGGGCACCCGCGGATCGTTGAAGCCCTGGGCAACGAACAGCGGCGAACTGATCTGCTCGGCGTTGTTCAGCGGCGAGATACCTTCCAGGAATTCGCGCATCGCCGGGTCCCGCTCGTCGCCGTACTCGACGCGTCGCAGGTCGCGGCGATAGGCCTCGGTGTTCTCCAGGAAGGTCACGAAATTGCTGATGCCGACGATGCTCACGCCACCCAGCAGGCGGTCGTCGTAGTGCACCAGCGAGGCCAGCACCATGTAGCCGCCGTAGGAGCCGCCGTAGACAATGACGCGCTCCTCGTCCAGGTCGGGCTGCGTGGCGATCCAGTCGAGCAGCGCGCCGATGTCCCGCACCGAGTCCTCGCGCAGCACGCCGTTGTCCAGCTGCAGGTAGCTCTTGCCGTAACCGGCCGAGCCGCGCACGTTCGGGCTGACGACCGCCGCGCCGAGCTCGTTCACCCAGTAGGCGAACAACGAATTGAAGGCCGGGCGGGACTGTGCCTCCGGCCCGCCGTGGATCTGCACGATCACCGGCCGCGGCCCCGCCTGGACCGGGCGATAGACCCAGGCGGGCACCTCGAGACCGTCGAAGCTGGTGAAGGTCACGAGCTCCGGCACCGGGAAACGCGCCGTGTCCAGGCCGCCGACCTCGCTCTCGGTCCAGCGCACCAGGTCCCGCTTGCGCAGCCCATAGACGTACACGTCGCTTGGCGATTGCGGCGTGTTCAGCACCATGGCCAGGGCGCGGCCGTCGGGGCTGAAACCAAGCCCGCCGATCAGCCCGACCGGCAGCTCCGGGGCGGGCAGCGCGCGCTTGCGCCGCAGATCCAGCAGGTGCAACTCGGCCATACCGCCGGCATTCACCACGAAGGCCATCGTTTCCCGGTCACGCGACAAGGTGAACATGTTCACGTCCCACGGGATGTGCGCCGACAAGGGCCTACTGTTGCCGCTCGCCAGGTCGAAATGGTGCAGCTGCTTGAACTCGGTGCCGTGGTCGTGCACCAGGTAGACGCCCTTGCCGGTCCGGTCGAAGGCGCCGGCTGCGTAGCCGACCGGTCCGTCCTGCGGATTGACCTGCTGCACCGCCCCGCTCTCCAGGTCCACGACGTGCACCTCGGCGTCGGTGATGGAACGGTAATTGATGACGATCAGCCGCGAGTCGTCGGGCGCCCAGTCCATCGGCACCCAAAGACCGCTGCCCTCCAGCGCCAGCAGGTGCGTTTCATGTCCGCCCGCGGGCGTAGCGACATAGATGTCGTAGTTGCGGCCGTCGCGGCGCGTGCTGGCATAAGCGAAACGGTCGCCGCGGTTGGACCACACCGGCCCGGTGTTACGCGAGCGGCCGTCGGTCAACAGCCGGCTCTCGCTGGTGTCGAGATCGAGCCAGTAAAGCTGGAAGAACTCGTTGCCGCCGATATCCCGCGCGTAGATGAAGCCCCGCAATGCCGGGTCGGGTGACACCGACACGGTGTTGATCGGCTCCTTGAAAAAGGTCAGCTGCTGGCGGGCCCCCAGCGGCTGGCGCACGCGGTGGACCTGGTTGGTGTCGCCAAAACGCGTCGAGATCAGCATGCTGCCGTCGTGCAGCCAGCTGCCGAAGCCGGCGGCGCGCGTGTTCTGGTACTGCTCCAGCCGCTCGGTGATCTCCGCCGGGATCTCCGGCAGGTTCTCGAGCACCAGGTTGCCACGTTCCACCCGCTCGGCGGATGCATGCAGCGGGGACGACAACGCGAGCGACAGGGCGACAGGCAATAGCATTCTGATCAGCACGTGAGGCCTCCAGGTCCGGCTTTGCGGGGTGGTTGGTGCCCGGGGCCGGAGTCGAACCGGCAAGGCCTTGCGGCCGGGGGATTTTAAGTCCCCTGCGTCTACCAGTTTCGCCACCCGGGCGACGCTGCGGTGAACGGTATCACAGGGGGTAGATTGGAGGCGCGGACCGGAATCGAACCGGTGTTCACGGCTTTGCAGGCCGCTGCGTAACCACTCCGCCACCGCGCCAACAGGGGGCTCCCGCGGGTCCGGGAGCGCCGCAACTCTACCACAGCGGACGCGCCGGGGCGCGCCAACGAAAAGCCCGGCGCAAGGCCGGGCTATCGTCGAAATCTGGAGCGGGAAACGAGACTCGAACTCGCGACCCCAACCTTGGCAAGGTTGTGCTCTACCAACTGAGCTATTCCCGCTTCGGGACGCGGAATTCTAAGCTACCCGCCCTCCCTGTCAAGCCTTGCTCCCGTAAGGCCGACCCGGATCCACGTCGGCCTGCTCGCCCTTGAGGCGACTCGCCAGGTACTCCACCAGCGCCCGCACGCGAAACGGCATGTGCGTGCCGCTCGGCAACAGCGCGTACACGCCCAGCCCGGGCGCCGGGAACGACGCCAGCACCGGCACGACCCGGCCGTCGGCCAGCCAATCATCCACTATGAAGTCCGGCTGCAGGGTGATGCCGAAGCCCTGCGCTGCCGCCGCCAGCAGCGCTTCGCCGTTGCTGGCGCTGAAACGGCTGCGAATGGCAAAGCTCTCGATGCGCCCGCCGGTGTCGAAGGACCAGAGGTTCGGGTTGGCGTCGCCCAGGTAGGCGAGGCACTCGTGGCCCTCGAGCTCGGCGGGGTGCGCCGGCGTGCCGTGACGCGCGAGGTAGTCCGGCGCGGCCACCGCGACGATCCGGCAGCGGCCGAGGCGCCTCGACACGTCCCCCGGCGCCAGCCGGGATGTGACCCGAACCGACAGGTCGAAGCCCTCTTCGATCAGGTTCAGGCGCCGGTCGGTGTAGTCGGCCTCGAGACTCACCTCGGGGTGCTCCGCGGCGAACTCCAGCAACAGCGGCGCGACCCGCTTGAGTCCGAAGCTCAGCGGCAGGCCGATGCGGATGCGGCCGCGCAGCTCGGCGCGTTCCTCGGCGAGATCGGTTTCCGCCGCTTCCGCCAGATTCAGGATCACGCGACACTTCTCCAGGTAACGGGTCCCGGCCGAGGTGAGGCTGAGCCGCCGGGTCGTGCGGTTGAGGAGCTTGACGCCGAGATGCTTCTCGAGCGCCGCCACCTGGCGGGTGACCACCGAGCGCGCCACGCCGGCCTGCCGGGCGGCGGCGGAGAAATTCCCCAATTCCACCACCCGCACGAAGGTCTCCATGGCCTGCAGGCGATCCATTGTTGCATATCGTGCAACAAAGAATCCCTCTTTGTCACCTATTTCGATAACAAAAACTGATGCACTCTGCTCACCGAACCCTGCATGCCGTGACGAATATGACCATCAACACCACCCTGCCCAGCCTGTTCGTGCCGCACGGCGCGCCCACCTTCGCCCTGCGACCCGGCGCGGCCGGCGCCGCGCTCGCGCGGCAGGCCGCCGCCCTGCCCCGGCCGCGTGCCGTCGTCGCCGTGAGCGCGCACTGGGAGACCGCGCGCCCGACGGTCGGCACTGCGCCTCGCCTGGACACCGTGCACGACTTCCGGGGTTTCCCGGAGGCGCTGTACCGAATCCGCTACCCGGCCACGGGCTGCCCCGAGGCCGCCCGGGCCGTCGGTCGGGCGATCGAGGCCGCTGGCCTGCCGGTCGATTTCGACGCCGAGCGCGGGCTCGACCACGGCGCCTGGGTCCCCCTGCGCATGATGTTCCCCGCGGCCGACGTGCCGATCGTGCCCTTGTCACTGCAGCCGGACGCGGGCCCGGCGCACGCGCTGCGGGTGGGCCGGGCGCTCGCGCCCCTGCGACGCGAGGGCCTGATGGTCATCGCGTCGGGCAACCTGACCCACAACCTGCGCGATTATTTCGAGGCCGGGCCCGATCGTGCCGAGCCCCCGGCTTACGTCCGCCTGTTTGCCGACTGGATGCATCAGCGGCTCGTGGCAGGTGATACCGCGGCGCTGCTCGATTACCGCAGGCAGGCGCCCGATGCCCGGCGCGCGCACCCCAGCGAAGAACACCTGCTGCCGCTGTTCGTGGCGCTCGGCGCCGCCGGCGAGCCGTTCGAGACGCTGCGTTTCCATGCCGGCATCGACGACGCGGTGCTGGCCATGGACGCCTTCGCCTTCACCGCCCGCCACGATGCGGTGCACTGAGCCTTTCTTGGATCTGTAACTCACCACATGGAGCCCAACCCGATGCAAACCCGACCCTACGCGTCCGCCGTCCTCGTGCTGGCCGCTTTGCTGGGCGCACCCGCGCTGGCGGCGCCGCAGACCTACCTGATCGACGACGCCCACACCTTCGCGCGCTTCTCCTACAGCCACTTCGGGCTGTCGACCCAGCAGAGCCGCTTCAACCGCACCAGCGGCGCGATCGTGCTCGACAAGGCGGCGCGCACAGCCTCCGTGGAAATCGAGATCGACATGACCACGGTCGATACCGGCGACGCGGAATTCGATCAGCACATCCAGGCCGAGGACTTCTTCCACACCGCCCGCTTCCCCACGGCGACGTTCAAGTCCACACGCGTGGATTTTGACGGCGAGGTTCCCACGGCGGTACACGGCGACCTGACCATCAAGGGCATCACCCGGCCGGTGACGCTCGCGATCAGCAACTTCCTCAACATGCCGCACCCGATGGTCGAGAAGGACGCCATCGGCGCCGACGCCGGCGTAATCGTCAAGCGCAGCGACTTCGACGCCGGCAAGTACGCGCCCTACGTCGGCGACGAAGTGACCATCAGCATCGCGCTCGAGGCGATCGTGCAATGAGCACCCGGAGCAAGACCATGAACATCCTGCAGGTCAACGGCAGCGTCCGCGCCAACGGCTCGAACTCGACCCGGCTGGCGGACGCGATTACCGCCCGGCTGCGCTCGCAACAGCCGGACGCGTGCCTCGTGTTGCGCGATCTCGCCACGCATCCGCACCCGGTGCTCGACGCGGCGGCGCTGGCGGCGCTTTCCACGCCCGCCACTGAGCGCACGGCCGAGCAGGCCGCGCGCGTGGCGCTCGACGACGCGCTGATCGCCGAAGTGCAGGCGGCCGACGTCATCGTGCTGGGCGTGCCGATGTACAACTTCGGCATCCCGGCCCAGCTCAAGGCCTGGATCGACGCCATCGCCCGCGCCGGCGTGACCTTCCGTTACACCGAGCAGGGCCCGGAGGGGCTGCTGCGCAACAAGAAGGTCTACGTCGGCCTGGCCCGCGGCGGGCTCTACCGCGACACCCCGGCCGACTCGCAGGTGCCCTACCTGCGCAACGTGCTGGGCTTCTTTGGTCTCACCGACATCGAGTTCGTGTACGCGGAGGGTCTCAACATGGGGCCGGAATCAGCCCACAAGGCGCTGCGTGAGGCCGAGGCGCACATCGAGAAGCTGGTCGCCTGACGGAGAACCATGCAAGCCTGCGGGCGGCTCAGTGCCCTCGCAAGTGGGGCCAGGCCGCCCGCAGGTAGTTCCACATGGACCACAGCGTCAGCAGCGCCGCGGCCAGCAGGAAGCCGTAGCCGATCTGGTACATCGGGATGAACCAGAGCTTGTGACCCCAGAGCATCATGATCAGCGCAGTGATCTGCGCCGTGGTCTTGTACTTGCCGATGCCGGACACCTTGACGTGGTGCCGGCCGCCGAGCTCGGACATCCACTCGCGCAGCGCCGAGACCGCGATTTCGCGGCCGATGATGATCGCCGCGGGCAGCGCCACCACGTAGCCCGGATGCTTCGAGACCAGCAGCACCAGCGCGGTGGAAATCATCAGCTTGTCGGCCACCGGGTCAAGAAAGGCGCCGAAGGCCGAGGCCTGGTCGAGCTTGCGGGCGAAATAGCCGTCCAGCCAGTCGGTGATGCCTGCCAGCGAGAAGATGATCGCCGCCGCCGGCCCGGACCAGGCATAGGGCAGGTAGAACACCACCACGATCAGCGGGATCAGGATGATGCGAATCCAGGTCAGGGTATTGGGGATGTTCAGCCTGGCTGGCATGTCGGTCATTCCACCGGATGGAGTGCGTCGTAAATTCGTTGCGCCAGGTCGCGGCTGATGCCCTGGACCCGGGCGAGGTCCTCGACGCCGGCCGCCACCACGCCCTGCATGCCGCCGAGTTCGCTGAGCAGCTGCCGCCGGCGCTTCGGCCCCAGCCCGGCGATGCCTTCCAGCGGGCTGACCCGTCGCACCCGTGCGCGCCGCTGCCGGTGCCCGGCAATGGCGAACCGGTGCGCCTCGTCGCGGACCTGCTGCACCAGGTGCAGGGCGCCCGAATCCCTCGGCAGTATAAGTGGCTCGGCTTGGCCGGCCAAGAACAGCCGCTCCAGACCGGGGCGTCGCGTCGGGCCCTTGGCCACCGCCACCAGCTCGACGCCGTCGAGCTGCAGCTCGTTGAGCACGGATTGCGCCTCGGCGAGCTGGCCGGCGCCGCCGTCCACCAGCAGCAGGTCGGGCATCGGCGCCTCGCCGCGCTTGACCCGGGCATAGCGGCGCTGCAGCGCCTGGCGCATGGCGGCGTAGTCGTCGCCGGCCGCCACGCCGGAGATGTTGAAGCGCCGGTAATCGGACTTGAGCGGCCCTTCCGGGCCGAACACCACGCAGGAAGCGACGGTCGCCTCGCCGCCGGTGTGGCTGATGTCGAAGCACTCGATCCGTTGCGGCGGATCGTCCAGGCCGAGCGCCTCGCCGAGCGCAGCGAACTGCGCACTGAAGCCCGCGGTGCCGGCGATGCGGAGCTCCAGCGCCTGGCGGGCGTTCTCGGCCGCCATTTCCAGCCAGCGGGAACGCGGCGCCCGCACGCGGTGGCGCACGGCCACCTGGCGCCCGGCCTGCTCCGACAATGCCGTGGACAGGAGCGCCTCGTCCTCCAGCGCGAGGGTCGTGAGGATCTCCGCGGGCGGGCTGCTGCCGAGGTAGTGCTGCGCGACGAAGGCGCCGAGCACCTCTGCGGGCTCGGTGTCCGGCGTGGCGCGCGGAAACCAGCTGCGGCTGCCGAGGATGCGGCCGCCGCGAATGAACATGGCCGCGACGCAGAACAGGCCGCCCTGCTCGTAAACCGCCAGCGCGTCCGCTTCCAGCGCGCCCGCCTCGCCGCCCACGGCGGACTCCTGGATAGCCGCCAGGCGGCCGATCTGGTCGCGGTAGCGCGCGGCTTGCTCGAAGGCGAGCTGCGCGGCCGCTGCTTCCATCCGGCGGCGGAGGTCGGCCTTGATCTCGTGGCTGCGGCCCTCCAGGAAGCGGATCGCGTGATCCAGGTCGCGCGCATAGTCTTGTTCGGAAATCAGCCCGACGCAGGGCCCTGAGCAGCGCTCGATCTGGTACTGCAGGCAGGGGCGGCTGCGATGCGCGAAGTAGCTGTCCTCGCAGGGCCGGATGCGGAACAACCGCTGCAGGTCGCGCAGCGTGGCGCGCACGGCCGGGATGTTCGGGTACGGTCCGAACAGCCGCCCCGGGACGCGGCGCGTGCCGCGGTAGAAGGACAGCCGCGGGTAGGCGTGCGAGGTGTCGAGGCGGATGTAGGGAAAGCTCTTGTCGTCCTTGAGCAGGACGTTGAAGCGCGGCCGGTGCGCCTTGATCAGCGTGTTCTCGAGCACCAGCGCCTCGGCCTCGCTGCGCGTCACCGTCACCTCGATGTCGCGCACCTGGCTGACCAGGAAGCCGGTCTTGCCGGGCCGCGGCGTGCCGCGGAAATAGCTCGAGACGCGCTTTTTCAGGTCGCGCGACTTGCCGACGTAGAGGATGTCGCCGTCTGCGCCCAGCATCCGGTAGACGCCCGGCCGGTGGCCGAGCCGCTTGAGCACCGGGCGCGGATCGAAGTCCGTCGCGGCCTTTGCCGGCGCCGCCTCGCCGGCGGGCTGCCGACGCTTGCTCATGGGACCCGCCCCACGCCGGCGAGCGTGGCCGCCCTGGCCATGACCGCGCGGAACATCTCCGGTGTGAGGCGGCGCGTCTGGGTGTTGTAGCGGCTGCAGTGGTAGGAATCGACCAGCCGGCCCGCCGCCCCGAGGTCGTGCTCTGCGCCGTGTGCGAAGGGATGCGCAGCCCGCCGCAAGCCGAGCGCATCCAGCACACCGTCGTGCGCGATCCGCCCCAGCGCCAGGATCACCCGCGGCCGGCCCTCCTCCAATTCCGCCGTCAGCCAGCGACGGCAGCTGCGCACCTCGGCCGGCGTGGGCTTGTTGGCCGGCGGCAGGCATTTCACGGCGTTGGTGATGCGGCAGCCGGACAGAGTCAGACCGTCGTCGCGCGACACGGATGCCGGCCCGCTGGCCAGGCCGAGCCGGTGCAGGGTCTCATAGAGCAGGATGCCGGCGTGATCCCCGGTGAACGGCCGGCCGCTGCGGTTGGCGCCGTGCATGCCGGGTGCGAGGCCGACGATGAGCAGCGCCGCCGCGCGCGGGCCGAAGGGCGGCACCGGTGCGGCGTGGTAGTC
The DNA here is from genome assembly GCA_035444525.1 of Gammaproteobacteria bacterium. GTDB lineage: Bacteria > Pseudomonadota > Gammaproteobacteria > Steroidobacterales > XN24 > XN24. The sequence continues at coordinate 8,409 of DAOMOU010000031.1, forward strand.
GGGATGCTGGTCGCGGACCTCGTCGAGAAAGCCGGCCAGCCGCGCGCAACGCCGGCAGCCCGGGTCGAACCAGGTGGCCGGGTAGCTGTCTCCGGTGGGTGACTTCAGCGACAATTCACTTCAAATAGCATCCGCAATCCTATGATATAGAGGCTATTCCTCTTGCATGTGGCGGATGATGGCGTCACCGAATCCTGTGGTCCCGACCAGCTTGGCGCCGGGCACCAGCCGCTGCAGCTCCTCTTCCACGCTGCCCCGGGCCTCGCCCTTCTTCGGCTTGCGGATGGCCTCGCGCAGGCGCGCCAGGTCGAAGGTCAGCTCGCCGTTGGCAATGGTGCGCGCCACGCCCCTGAGGATCAGGTCGGCGGCCTCGCGCCAGCCGAGGTAGCGCAGCATCATCTCGGCCGACAGGATCAGCGAGCCCGGGTTGACGCGGTCCTTGCCGGCAAAGCCCGGCGCGGTGCCGTGGGTCGCTTCGAACACCGCCACGGCGTCGCCGATGTTGGCGCCCGGCGCGATGCCGATGCCGCCCACCTGGGCGGCCAGCGCGTCGGAGATGTAGTCGCCGTTGAGGTTCAGCGTGGCGATGACGTCGTACTCCTCCGGGCTCAGCAGGATCTGCTGCAGGAAGTTGTCTGCGATCACGTCCTTGATGACGATCTCGCGGCCGGTGCGCGGGTTGTTGAAGGCCAGCCACGGGCCGTCGCCCAGCTCGACGGCACCGAACTCGTCGCGCGCCAGCTGGTAGCCCCAGTTGCGGAAGGCGCCTTCCGTGAACTTCATGATGTTGCCCTTGTGGACCAGCGTCACCGAGCTGCGGTCCTCGTCCACGGCGTAGTTGATGGCCTTGCGGATCAGCCGCTGCGAGCCCTCCTTGGAGACCGGCTTGATGCCGAGGCCGGAGCTCGACGGGAAGCGCACCGCATGGACATTGAGCTCGTCCTGCAGGAACTTCATCAGCTTCTGCGCCTCGGGCGAGCCCGCCGGCCACTCGATGCCGGCGTAGATGTCCTCGGTGTTCTCGCGGAACACCGTCATGGCGACCAGCTCGGATTCCTTCATTGGCGTCTGCACGCCGGGGAAGTAGCGGATCGGCCGCACGCAGGCGTACAGGTCGAGGCGCTGGCGGATCGAGACGTTCAGGGAGCGAAAGCCGCCGCCCACCGGCGTCGCCAGCGGACCCTTGATGGACACCACGAAGCGCTCCAGCGCGTCGAGCGTCTCCTCGGGCAGGAACTGGCTGCCGCCGTACAGGCCGGTGGCCTTCTGGCCGGCAAAGATTTCCATCCAGGCGATCGAGCGCCGGTCACCGTAGGCCGCGCGCACCGCCGCGTCCACGACCTTGATGGCCACCGGCGTGACGTCGATGCCGATGCCGTCGCCCTCGATGAAGGGAATGATCGGGCGATCGGGGACGTTGAGCGTGAAATCCTGGTTCGCAGTGACCGGCTCGCCGCCTTCGGGCAGCGTGATGTGATCGTAATGCATTGCTTGGTTCCGCCTGGCGAACACGTATTATCCAAAAAAACCGGGGTCAGAGACAGGTTTTCCGCTTCAGTGGAAAACCTGTCTCTGACCCCGGTTTTTCCGACGTCGCTGCTAGTGCGCGGCCTCGAACTGCTCTTCTTCGGTCGAGCCTGCCAGGGCGCTGAGCGAGGACTGGCCGGCGGTGACCACCTGGGTCACGGCGTCGAAGTAGCCGGCGCCGACCTCGCGCTGGTGCTTGGTGGCGGTGTAGCCGTCCTTCTCGCTGGCGAACTCCGCTTCCTGCAGCTCCACGTAGGCCTTCATCTGGCTTTCCTTGTAGCCCTTGGCCAGCGTGAACATGCTGTAGTTCAGGGCGTGGAAGCCGGCCAGGGTGATGAACTGGAACTTGTAGCCCATCGCCGCCAGCTCCTTCTGGAACTTGGCGATGGTGGCGTCGTCGAGATGGCGCTTCCAGTTGAACGACGGCGAGCAGTTGTAGGCCAGCATCTGGCCCGGGAATTCCTTGTGCATCGCCTCGGCGAACTTCTTCGCCATGCCGAGATCGGGCACCGAGGTCTCGCACCACACGAGATCGGCCAGCGGCGCGTAGGCCAGCCCGCGGGCGATCGCCTGGTCGAGCCCGGCCTTGACGCGGAAGAAGCCTTCCGAGGTGCGCTCGCCGGTCACGAACGGCGCGTCGCGCTCGTCGATGTCCGAGGTCAAGAGGTTGGCCGCATCCGCATCCGTGCGCGCCACCACCAGCGTCGGCACGCCGCACACGTCGGCCGCCAGCCGCGCCGCCGCCAGCTTGCTCACCGCCTCGGCGGTCGGCACCAGCACCTTGCCGCCCATGTGGCCGCACTTCTTGGCCGAGGACAGCTGGTCCTCGAAGTGCACGCCTGCGGCGCCGGCGTCGATCATGTCCTTCATCAGCTCGAAGGCGTTCAGCACGCCGCCGAAGCCGGCCTCGGCGTCCGCCACGATGGGCTGCAGCCAGTCGATCTTGTCGTTGCCCTCGGCGTGATGGATCTGGTCGGCGCGCAGCAGCGTGCGGTTGATCTTGCGGACCACCGCCGGCACCGAGTTGGCCGGGTACAGCGACTGGTCGGGATACATCTCTCCCGCCAGGTTGGCGTCGCCGGCCACCTGCCAGCCCGAAAGATAAATGGCGTTCAGCCCGGCCTTGACCTGCTGCATCGCCTGGTTGCCGGTCAGCGCGCCCAGCGCGTTGACGAAGGGCTTCTCATGCAGGTACTTCCAGAGCTTCTCCGCGCCCTGGCGCGCGAGCGAGTACTCGATGTCCACCGTGCCGCGAAGTCGCACCACGTCCTCGGCGGTGTACGGACGGGTCACGCCCTTCCAGCGGGGGTTTTCGTTCCAGTCCTTCTTGAGTGCTTCAGCCGACAGGCGTGTCATCGCGCGTTCCTCTGTGGTTGTGTCCCCGAAATCCCTCAGTCGATGGCCTCGTAGGCCACCAGCGTCAGGAAGTCCATGCAGTGCTGCTCGCCGGTGATCCGGTCGAGCAGGCCGGCCGCCTCGCGGTAGTTGCCAGAGGCGAAGGCCTCCTCGCCCACCTGTTCCCTGATTTTGGCCAGTTCCTCGTCTCTGATCTGTGCGTACAAGGCGTAAGTCACCTTGCGGCCGTCGCTGAGCACGCCCTGCGGGTGGCGGATCCACTGCCACACCTGGGCGCGCGCGATCTCGGCGGTCGCGGCGTCCTCCATGAGGTTGTGCAGCGGCACGCAGCCGTTGCCGCCCAGCCAGGCCGCCATGTACTGGATGCCGACCGAGATGTTGCTGCGCAGCCCCGCCTCGGTGATCTCGCCCGTGGGCACCTTCAAAAGGTCGGCCGCGCTCACCTGGACGTCCTCGCGCAGCCGCTCGAGCTGGTTGGGCCGCGGCATGTGCTTGTCGAAGATCTCCATCGCCACCGGCACGAGCCCCGGATGCGCCACCCAGGTGCCGTCATGGCCGTCGCCGGCCTCGCGTTCCTTGTCGGCCCGCACCTTGGCGAGCGCCGCCTCGTTGGCCTCCGGGTCGCCCTTGATGGGGATCTGCGCGGCCATGCCGCCGATCGCCAGCGCACCGCGGCGGTGACAGGTCTTGATCACCAGCTGCGAGTAGGAGCGCAGGAAATGGGTCGCCATCGTGACCTGCTGCCGATCTGGAAGTGTAAACTCAGGAAAGTTCTGGAACTTTTTGATAAAGCTGAATATGTAGTCCCAGCGACCGCAGTTCAGGCCGACGATGAACTCGCGCAGCTCGTAGAGGATCTCGTCGATCTCGAAGGCCGCCAGGATGGTCTCGATCAGCACCGTGCACTTGATGGTGCCGCGCGCGAGGCCCAGCGTGTCCTCGGCGAAGCGGAACACCTCCGCCCACAGCCGCGCCTCGAGGTGGCTTTCCAGCTTCGGCAGGTAAAAATACGGCCCCGTGCCGATCGCCGCGGTGCCCTGGGCGTTGTGGAACAGGTACAGGCCGAAATCGAACAGCCCGCCGGGCACTTGGCGCCCGTTCACCTCGACATGCTTCTCGAACAGGTGCCAGCCGCGCGGCCGTACGAACAGCGTGGCGACCTGCTCGTTCAGGCGGTACCGCTTGCCCTCCGGCGAGGTGAAGCTGATGGTGCGGTTGACGGCGTCGCGCAGCGCGATCTGGCCGAGCACCAGGTTGTCCCAGCTCGGCGTCATCGAGTCCTCGAAGTCCGCCATGAACACCTTCGCGCCGGAGTTCAGCGCGTTGATGATCATCTTGCGGTCCACCGGGCCGGTGATCTCGACGCGGCGGTCCTGCAGGTCGGCGGGGATCGCGCCGACACGCCAGTCACCGGCGCGCACCGCGGCGGTCTCGGGCAGGAAATCCGGCATCCGGCCGGCGTCGATCTCCGCCTGGCGGGCCTTGCGGCGCTCCAGCAGCTCGTCCACGCGGGGACCGAAGCGCTTCGCCAGCGCGGCGACGAAGCCCATCGCCTCTGGCGACAGGATGGCCTCGTATCCTTCGCGGATCGGGCCAAGAATACGGTATTCAGCGTCCGTGCGGGTGCTGGTCATGGCATGCCTTCACGTTGCGGGGCCAGGTCGTGCACCACCGCGGGGCCGCTGCAAGCAGGCCCGCGCGCCGCCCGCCGCGGGGGCCCGCGGCGGTGGTTTTCTGCACCGCGTCATAATAAGTCCACGTCGCACTCAATGCAAAACCGGCGGGCCGGAATTGCCTTGTTTCGGCGGTGGGAGCAACTAGTCGGCGGCGGCCGCCAGCTCCTTGCGGACGAACTCCAGCTGGCCCAGGTAGGTGCCGTGGCTCGGGTTGTCTGCCGACACGCCCGCCACCGCCCGGCCGAAGGCCGCCTCAGCCTCCTGCAGGCGCCCAAGCCGGCGCAACAGCCGGCCGTGCGCCGCGTTGAAACGGGCGGCCTGCTCGGGGAATCGCACGATGGCCTGCCGTGCCCTGGGCTCGGCTTCCGCCAGCAGGACGTCGGTGGGACTGCGGAAGGCAAGGTACAGGTAATTCGCCACCCGGTCCGGGTCGTTGCTGTCGATGAAGTGTTCGCCGAGCAGCGCGTTCGCCTGCGCATCCTCGCCCAGCCACAGCAGCGACCAGATGCGCGCGTACTGGTAGCCCGAGTCCTCCCGCCCTTCCGGGTACGCCCGCGCCCAGGCATCCAGTTCCTGCAGGGTGCGGCGATGGTCCTTCTCGACGCGCTGGGTCGGCCCGAGAATGGCCTCCAGCGCGATGTCGCGCCGCTGCGCGTCGGTGAGTTCCTCCCGCCACAGCAGCGACTGGTACACGCGTCGCGCGGCCGGCGCGTCGCCAGCGGCGAGGAACGCCTCCGCCAGCGCCTCGAGCGACTCGACGTCGTTGCGGTCGCGCAGCTGCGCCTGCGCAGATGCGATGGCGTCGTGTCCCGCCACCGCGGCTTCGAGCCGCGCGACGTAGTCGTCCGGGTAGCCGACGATGGCCGCCACCTGGCGCGCCTCGCCCAGCCGCTGTTGCCCGGCGCCGGGCTTGAGCAGCAGCGTGGTCGGCGTGCCGAGGAAACTGAGCCCCTGTTCGGCGAGGACGCCGGCATCCGGCTGGTCGTAACCCAGCATCTCCAGGATCACCCAGTCGCGGGTGAACTCGGCGAATTCCTCCGCGGCCGGGTTGCGCAGCAGCTCCCGGTCGAGCGCGATGCAGCCCGGGCACCAGTCCGGCTGCGTGATGACCACCATCACCATCCGGTCGGAAGCGGCCGCCTCCTCGACCAGCGCGGGCAGGCTGTCGCCGGACCAGTCGGTGAAACGCACGGCGGCCGCGGCCGGAGCTGCGGACAGGGCAATCAGCGCGAGCAGGACGGCGATGCGATGCAATTCACTTACTCCAGGCAACACGGTCGACAGATTCTGCTTGCGACACCCGCCGCGTGCCGTGGTTCCGCGCGGTGCTATCGGTCCGCCGGGCGCTGGGCGTCGCGCACGGCGCGGAACTCGTTGCCCGGCATCCAGTTCGGCCAGTCGCTCGAGTTGGCGATGCCGAGCCCGATGTCGAAGTACAGCTTGAGGTCCCGGACGGCACCGCTCCAGTCCTGGTCCGGTGAATACTCGTCGGTGGTCTTGTGATAGCGCTCGGCGTTGTAGGCGCCCGCCAGCTCCCGGCCGCGCTCGATGCCGCCGTCGACGAGGTCCAGGCCCATCTTTGGATACAGCGCCGGCACCCCGCGCTTGGCAAAGTTGAAGTGGTCCGAGCGATAGTAGGTACCGGCCTCGGGACGCTGGTCGGGCACCACCTTCCTGCCGTGCGCGGCGGCCGCGGCGTCCACGAAGGCGTCCAGCTCTGAGGCCCCGTAGCCGACCACCGAGATGTCCCGCGTCGGGCCGATGAAATTGAGTACGTCGACGTTGATGACGGCCGCGGTCTGCTCCAGCGGCACCAGCGGGTTGGCGGCATACCAGGCGGATCCCAGCAGCCCCTGCTCCTCGGCCGTGACCGCGACGAACAGGATGCTGCGAGCCGGCGGTGGATCCTGCCGGGCATAAGCCTCCGCCAGCAGCAGCAACGCCGCGGTGCCGGAGGCATTGTCCACCGCGCCGTTGTAGATTTCTTCGCCCTCGCTGCCGAGATGGTCCCAGTGCGCCGTGAAGACGACGTACTCGTCGGGACGCTCCGCGCCCGGCACCAGCGCCACGACGTTGTTCGAGGCCGTGCGGCCGATGGTGTTGCTGACCCGCATGTCCGCGCGCAGGTCGCCGAGCGGCCGCGCCCGGAAGCCGGGCTTCAGCGCCGCCGCCTTGAGCGTGGCGAAGTCCTCGCCCGCCGCCGCAAACAGCATTTCGGCTGCCTCCGCGCTGAGCCAGCCCTCGACCGCTGCGCGCGACTGGTTGTCGGCGCTTT